>QKFI01000154.1 GCA_003251455.1 Tolumonas sp. | reverse complement strand
TCTGTGTGCTGCACTGTGCAAACTGGTTCAGGGTGATGAACCATTACTGATGAACGAGAATGAACCAGAGCCGCACCAGCGTGCACTGGATGATCGTGGCAACCGTCGCGACCGTTTCGAGCGTGATCGTGGTGACCGCGGTGACCGCGGTGATCGTCATGACCGTGGCGAACGCAGTGAGCGTCGTTCACGTGCGCCGGAAGGCCCGTCTGTTCGTTATCGTTTAGATGTTGGTCATGAGCACGGTGTCAAACCTGGTCAGATCGTTGGCGCAATTGCAAATGAAGCGGGTATCGACAGCAAATTCATCGGTCACATTGAAATCTACAACGATTTCACAACCGTAGATTTACCAGAAGGTATGCCATCGGAAGTCATGTCTACACTGCGTAAAGCACGTGTTTGTCAGCGTCCGCTGAATCTGGAAGTGTTTGATGGCCAGGTGCCTGAAAATTCACGTCGTGCACGTCCTTCATTTGGTGACCGTCGTCGTGAAGGTGGCCGTGGCGAAGGTCGTGATCGTCCATTCCGTCGTGATGGTGACCGTGATTTCCGCGGTGGTAACCGTCGTGGCGGCGACCGTGATGGTAACCGCCATGAAGGCCGTGACCGTCCATTCCGTCGTGACCGTGAACGTTCATAATCGAATGATAAAAGAAAAAACGCACTCTAATGAGTGCGTTTTTTTATGCCTGAAGAAAAGGGCTATTGAATAGCCCTGTTTCAACTCAAAAAGCTTATGACTGGCGTTGCAGCAATGCCATATAGAAACCATCAAAACCTGTCTGTGCCGGACTAATTGCCTGGTCTGATACAAATGTGAATTGGCCTTCACACTCTTCAAGGAATCGTTGAACCTGTTTCTGGTTTTCCGCAGGTAATAAACTGCAGGTGGCATAAACAAGCTGTCCGCCCGGTTTCACCATTTTACTATAACGACGCAGAATATCTGCTTGAAGTTCCAGTAATACAGGCAGTCTGTCTGCCGTATCCCGCCATTTGGTGTCAGGATTCCGTTTTAACACCCCAAGCCCAGAACAAGGCACATCCAACAATACTCGATCTGCGCTGTCTTTCAGACGTTTGATCGTTTTACTGCTTTCAATCAGGCGTGTTTCAACGTTATGTGCGCCCGCTCGGCGAGCGCGTTGACGCAGGTTATCGAGTTTCCATTGCTCGACGTCCATCGATAACAAACGGCCTTTGCCAGCCATTAACGCTGATAGATGAAGTGTTTTACCACCGGCACCCGCACAGGCATCAATCACGCGCATTCCTGGTTCGACATTTAAATACGGTGCAATCAACTGAGAGCCTGCATCCTGCTGTTCAAACCAACCATCTTGAAATGACATTGTCTTAAACAGTGAACCGTTGGACAGGACTTCCAATGCACTTGGGATGTTTTCTACCGGACGCGTATCGATATGTTCTTGTTGCAACCGGTGTTGTAATTGTTGTGCATTACATTTCAGGCTGTTGATTCGAATATAACGTTTGGCTGGTTGTGCCAGTGCTGCTCGTTCTGCTGGCCATTGATCGCCTAACTGCTCTGTACCGAGCTGATCCAGCCACTCCGGACAACCATCCCACAGTGCCGGAACAGATTTCGCTTCCTGAAGCCGTTGTTCGAACACTTTTGTGTCGCATAGATCGGCAACACGCAGATTTGGCAATGGACGGTTATTCAGCAGATGCCATTGGCAGATGATTGATTGAACGGCAATGCCGACCTGTGCCATTGGGACATCGGCTAAAAATGCCAGCAGATTTAAACGACGCAGGATATCACCGACGGCATCCACAATATGTAATTGGGCTGCCAGCGGCATTTTTGTATTTTTAAATTCGCGGGATATCGCCCTGTCGACGGGAGATTGTTCATTCAGGACTTCAGACAGAATAATCTGTACTGAGCCGCATTCCAGCGGGGTAAGGGCATAAACGCGCATGTGTGGTGCCTTCATAGAAAAACTGACGCGATCATAGGAGTTCACTGCTGATGATACAAGCGTATTCCGCATCCTGACTTGTGATTCATTCAGAGGCAGCGCACAATATCTGCATGCAGTTAAAGGGGATGAATAAATGGAAATAGCTGATTTTCGACGGGAATACCTCAAAGGAGGATTACGTCGGGAAGATTTGCCTGCGGATCCGATAGATTTATTTGAAAAATGGTTGCGACAGGCATGTGATGCCCGTTTGCCAGATCCGACCGCGATGAGTGTTGGTACTGTCGATGAAAATGGACGCCCATTTCAGCGTTTAGTATTACTGAAGCATTATGATCAAAATGGCTTTGTTTTTTATACGAACTTAGGTAGTCGCAAGGCTCAACAGATCAAAAATAACCCGAATGTGAGTCTTTTGTTTCCTTGGCATGTACTTGAACGACAAGTCCATATCACAGGGGTTGCTGAGCCATTATCAACACTGGAAGTTGTCAAATATTTCCATACACGGCCTAAAGATAGCCAGATTGCCGCTTGGGTTAGTCAGCAATCCAGTCGAATTTCTGCTCGAAGTATGTTGGAAAGTAAATTTATGGAGCTCAAAGCCAAATTTGCGAATGGTGAAGTGCCACTACCAACATTCTGGGGGGGATACCGGATCCGTTTTGACAGCATCGAGTTCTGGCAGGGTGGCCCACACCGCTTACATGATCGCTTCCTGTATCAACGGCAAGGCGACGCCAACGTGTGGCGAATTGATCGTTTAGCTCCGTAATTTTTCGGGACATCAGAAATTAAAAGGCCTTCATGATTGAAGGCCTTTTTCATCTATGTATTTGTAACAGGAATAATATGTTTATTCTGCATTCGGTACTTTCTGAACGGATGCGTTGAATAGATCGGTTGCTGCACCTGTCGTTAAACATGCATTCGTAATATCAACTGATTGTCCATTTGCATTTTTTAGGGTGACTTCCACCTGATTGAATGCGATGTTGATATTATTCTCTGCAAATAACTTATCAATGCGACGGTTCAATTCATCAAGGGCAGGGTTCCTGTCTCCTAACTCTTTCACATAAAACCGCATCTCATGATCTAGCGTACTTGCGCCAAAGCTCAGGAAGAAAACCGATGGTTCCGGATCTGCCATGACGCGATGATTTTCTTTCGCTGCCTGTAATAGTAATTTTTTAGTTAAATCCAGATCTGACCCATAGGCAACACCAACCTTCAAAACGACACGAGTAACGGTATCGGTCAGTGACCAGTTGATGAGTCGCTCGGTTACAAAGGCGCGGTTCGGGATAATGACTTCTTTCCGGTCAAAGTCGATGATGGTCGTTGCACGTATCTGGATTTTATTTACCGTTCCTGAGAATTCAGAAACAGTTACCGTATCGCCGATACGAACCGGACGTTCAAACAGAATAATCAGACCAGATACGAAGTTGGCAAAAATTTCCTGTAAGCCGAAACCCAGACCTACCGACAATGCTGCAACCAGCCACTGTAATTTGCTCCACTCCATCCCAATTGTGGATAACGTTGCAATCGCACCGAATGCGGTGATCGCATAGGAGAGAACCGTGGTGATGGCATAAGAGGTACCTTGCGCTAACTGAAGTTTCGACAACACTAAAACCTCAAGTAAGCCGGGTAAGTTGCGCGTCAGAATATAAGTGATGGTTGCAATGATCCCTGCACTTAACAGATCTCTCAGACTGACTGGTTCTAATACGGCGGATGCATCAGAGCCAACAGAATGATGCCAGAGTGTAATGCTATCTAAATAGGCAATCACCGTAACCAGATCGGACCAGAGCCAATAAAGGGTGCCGACAAATAACAATGATACAGTCACTTTTAACAGACGGAAGGTTTGTTCGCTGACTTGTTCGAGAGAGATGGATTTTTCTTCCATTTCCATCCCTTCGGCATTTTCGTTCCGTTGTTGCAGATTATGGCGTTTTGCGATCGCGCGGCGATAGGCCAACCGACGGGCTGCAACAGAGAATCCGCGTAATGCCGTGTGGTAGATTAATACCCAAACGGAAACTAGATAGAAGGTATCAATCAAACGTGCAGTTAGTTTGAGCGCTGTATAGTAATAACCAAATAATTCGAAACCAATGAGCGCCAGTGGCATAAAGCCCAGTGCCAACATGGTCACATTTCGTAATACGTTATTTTGGGATTTGCTTGGTTTTTTTCGAACGATATTAAAAAGCTGAATGGACAAAAACAGCAAACTAACCAGTGCAATGATTTGACCAATCACATCATCCGCCAGTCGTCCCGGATCCAATTCACCAAAAGTGGCAACCAAGATCAATGGTAACACCGTGTACCAGATGTTCCGTAATGAACGACGGTAATGTGTGGCGATAGCTGGATCATAACCAAAATGCTTTTCAGCCAAAGCGTTGGGTTTCAACATTCTCAGGATAGAACCAAATGCCATATAGGCTAAAGCCATCCGGAAAAAGAGTTCACCAATAATTGATGGCGATGATAATCCACTGAACAGCAATAAAGAGCCCGAACAGAGGATAAATAGGGCACCAGGAATCGTACGCAGGAATACCAACACAATCGATTTCGGCGTGTGGTAGTGCGTATCATGTTTCAGTTGTCCGACTTCTTTGGTGAGCGCTTCAAGACGTTTCTGGATGGTCGATCGTTTCCAGAGCATTAAGCCGGATAAGCACAGCATAATTAAAAAGCCCGGGATGACTTTTAGTGTTTCAGACATCCATTTCTTCATATTCAGGCTGATACTTGCTGATTGGATCTGAGCCATCAATGCGCTTGGCAGGCTTGTTAGCCAAGACCAGTCAATTTGTTTGTTACTGCTGACCCAGAACATTTGTTGCTGTAGGGTTGATTGTAATGAATTACTGACCCTTTCCAGTTGTTGCTGGTTCAGTTGAACATTGATCGCGAGGTTTAGCTGCTGACCGAGTTGCTTATTCAGTTGATCCAACAGTTCCCGTCGACCATCAAGAATATTGCCCAGCTCATCCATTTGATCGCTGGTCAGTGTTTCTTTGCTTTGATCCAATAAGTTTCGAATGTACTCATCACGCTGATACAGTTGATCGCGTTGCTGGTTAATATCGAACTGTGCCAGACGCAGATCTGCAATCTGTTCTTCTGAACTTTGGATCAGTGACTCATCAGGTACCATCTGACGTTGCTGATACAGTATTTTTGACAGCAACAAACTCCCTTTCAGTACGGAAATCTGTTCATTCAGGTTTTGTTCTGTCTGTGTAATACGGTCCAGCCAGTTTTTAACTTTAATATTTTCCTGAACCAGCGTATTTACATCCTGAGTAGTCGTGATCAATCGCTGACTCAGTTGTTGATTTACTTTTTGTTCTTTTTGTAACACCGGATTGAGCTGCGCTTCAGACTGATTGTCTGAAGCGGTTGTGCCGCTTTCCTGCAGTGTTTTTTCTGTCAGTGTCAGACGTTTGTCATTTGCGAGTTTCTGTAATAGCTGGATCCAGTTATTCAGTTGTTGGATCTGTGCTGTCAGCAAATCGCGCTGTTTGTTATAAAGGTCTTGTTGACTGGTGTTGTTGTCTAAATCTTTTTGTCGCTGATCCTGACGTAATTGCAGTAATGTCAGTTCGGTGTTGAGACGAATTCTGGCTGATGGTGTGGTTTCAGCGGTATGTTTACTGCTGATACCACTTAGCTGATTACGGATATCCTGCATGCGCTGATAGTCCTGGCTCATCTGCGATTGAGCTCGCTCAGGCAACGTTTGCAGGAACGTGAGCTGACTATTTACTGTGCCTAAATCATTTTGTGCAGCTTGTAATTTTGATAACAAATCAGTCAAACGAGTATCAAGCTGACTCTGAGATGCCCGGGCAAGTTCCGCTTGTAATGATTTGGTATCCTGATCATCATTCTTTTTCAGCATTTCCAGCTGACGCGTGTAATCTTTAACTTTTGCAGGCAGTTTACTCAGCAGTTGTTCTTGTTCTTTGGCTTTGACTTTTTCTTTATCGATAGAGTCAAACAGCGTCAGTGTCTGTTCGATATCTTCTTTCTTTGCCTTATCAGTTGCGGTGAGAGCTTCACTTTTATTTAGTGTATTGAGCTGATTTTCTAAAGAAGATCGGGAAGGAATATCACTTTGATCAGCAGCAAAGAGATGTGAACTGAGAGACAGCAGGGTAAAACATAATAATGAACGTAACGAACAAACGTTTCGCATAACACTACTCACTAAGACGAGTTATTTTGATCACGATGCTTTCGCATCAAACGGCGAGAGAATAGCTTAATTTAAGGTGGGGCGCACAAAAATTGTGAAGCAGATATAAAAACACCGGCCGGAGCCGGTGTTTTAGAAACTGTAATGGTCGAATTACAGAACGTGTACAGATGAAGTGTTGGTTGTGCCGCTTGGAACCAGTGCGCCAGAAACCATAACAACGATGTCACCTTTCTGACCCAGACCAGATTGCAGTGCCAGCTCTTTACCTTTGATGTAGAACGCATCAGTAGAGTCCAGTTTTTCAATCAGAACTGGCGTTACACCTTTAGACAGGATCAGCTGCTGAGCTGTTTTAGCATTTGAAGTCAGCGCCAGGATGTTCGCTTTAGGGAAATATTTACGAACAGCACGAGCTGATTTACCACCTTCAGTAGCAACAACGATCAATGGCGCATCCAGTTTCTCAGTTGTTTCTACAGCACCTTTACATACTGCTTCGGTGATGCTCTTACGATCGTTTGCATTTTCGATGTCGAGGTTAGAAGGCATTACACGGTCAGTACGTTCACAGATAGTTGCCATGATTGACACTGCGTTCAGCGGGAATTTACCTTTTGCTGATTCGCCTGACAGCATTACTGCATCAGTACCGTCCACGATCGCGTTCGCAACGTCACCAGCTTCTGCGCGGGTTGGACGTGGGTTTTTGATCATAGAGTCCAGCATCTGAGTTGCTGTGATAACTGGTTTACGTGCTTTGTTACATTTCTGAATCATCATCTTCTGAGCGAAGATAACTTCTTCTACTGGAATTTCTACACCCAGGTCGCCACGAGCAACCATGATACCGTCAGATGCTTCCAGAATTTCGTCGAAGTTGTCCAGACCTTCCTGGTTTTCGATTTTAGAGATGATCTGAATGTTTTCACCACCGTGTGCTTTCAGATGTTCACGGATCGCCAGAACGTCTTCTTTTTTACGGATGAATGAAGCAGCGATGAAGTCAACGCCTTGTTCGCAACCAAAGATCAGGTCAGCTTTATCTTTTTCAGCCAGCGCTGGCAGTTTGATAGAAACGCCTGGCAGGTTCACACCTTTGTTTTCGCCCAGGTCGCCGTTGTTCATTACTTTACAAACAACTTCAGTATCAGTAGTAGAGATAACTTCCATACCGATCAGACCATCGTCAACCAGAACAGTGTTACCTGCTTTCAGGTCTTTCGCGAAGCCTGGGTAAGTCACTGCTACACGCTCGTTGTTACCAACGACAGACGCATCAGTTGTGAAAGTGAAAGTCTGACCAGCAACCAGAGAAACGTCGTTACCGCCTTCCAGTTTGATAGTACGGATTTCTGGACCTTTAGTGTCCAGCAGAATCGCTACATTTTTACCAGTTTCAGCGCAGATCTCACGCACGGTCTTGATACGGCCACCGTGCTCTTCGAAGTCACCATGAGAGAAGTTCAGGCGCATCACGTTCATGCCTGCTTCAATCATTTTGGCCATTACTTCTTTAGGCTCAGATTTAGGACCGATAGTACATACGATCTTCGTTTTTTTCATGGAAGATAACTCCAACAGTTCAGGGATATTAATGTTGATCAATTCTGGCGTGCATTATACAGAGAAACATGACATTTGATGATGTCCGAAGCAAATTTCGTATATTTTCCTGATCTAACACAATAACTTTTGGTCAAATGCACCGGAATTGGACAAGTAGATGAAAGAAAGTTACAGACGCCAATAATGTGCGGTTTGTCACATTGTCAGGTCTGTGTCCGAGATCTCCCAGCTAAAAATCATATTTTATTTTTATTAATATACTGATTTTAAAGGTTTTATGTGTTTTTTGTTCTGCGGGTTTGTTGTTTGCATCATTGATCAAAACGATTTTTGAGTGATGAGGCGCAGACGATGATGGAACAGAAAACAAAAATGCGACAAGGATGTGGCAGCCAGATCGGTGGCGGCGGTTGTGGCAGCTCAGCCGGAGCAACAGGTTTTTCTATGGCTCAGGCAGAGAAAGTTGCGCATCATCCATGTTATTCACCAAGCGCACACCATAAATATGCGCGTATGCATCTGGCCGTGGCGCCAGCATGTAATGTGCAATGTCATTATTGTAATCGTAAATATGATTGTGCCAATGAATCACGTCCTGGCGTGGTTTCAGAAGTTCTGAGTGTTCCTGAAGCAATTCAGAAAGCACGTGCAGTTGCTGCAGCCATTCCTCAGTTATCAGTGATTGGTATTGCTGGTCCTGGCGACCCGTTAGCAAACCGTAACCGTACCTTTAATACATTAGAAGGTTTACGTTCTGCTTTACCAGATGTGAAACTTTGTGTTTCAACCAACGGTCTGGCTTTACCTCAGGCAGTAGATTCTCTTGTTGAGCTTGGTGTGGATCATGTGACTATCACTATGAATGCCATCGACTCTCATGTTTCCGCGCAGATTTACGATTGGATCTATTTTGATGGTGTTCGTTATCGTGGCAAGGAAGGGGCACAGATCCTGATCGATCAACAGATCGAAGGTATGCGTAAACTGATGGAAAAAGGGGTGCTGGTCAAAATCAACTCCGTACTGATTCCTGGCATCAATGATATGCATCTGCCGGAAGTGAGTCATGCCATCCGTGATATGGGCGCCTTCCTGCACAATATCATGCCGCTGATTTCCAAACCGGAGCATGGTACTTATTACGGGTTAAATGGTCAGCGTGAACCGACGCCGGAAGAAGTTCAGCAAGTCAGAGACCTGAGTGGTGCCTTTATGCCACAGATGGCTCATTGCCAACAATGTCGCGCGGATGCTGTCGGCATGTTGGGTGAAGATCGTAGTCAGGAATTCAACATGAATTCTCTGCCAGCTGAACAGGAAGATTACGCAACAGTCATGCAAAAACGCACCATGATCCAAGCTGCGATTGCGAGTGCAGGTGCTTCTGAAGATGATGATGCCCGTTTGGTTGCTGTAGCAACTCAGCAGGGGGAAGTCATTGATCAGCACTTTGGCCATGCGAAGCGCTTCCATATTTACAGTGTGAACAGTGAAGGTGTGACTTTCGTCGGCGAACGCCACGTCGCGCAATACTGTCAGGGACAAACCGAATGTGACGATCATGAAGATGTCATGATGGATACACTGACGTTACTGCAGGATATGGATGCGATGTTCTGCTCTCGTCTGGGATTTGGTCCTTGGGAACAGTTAGAAAAAGCAGGTGTTCAGCCGGTTGTTGATTATGCCTGGCAACCAATTCGTGAAGCGTTAACGGAATGGTGGAAAGCGCTGCCGAAAGATAAAGGCGTGAAAGTACACGTACGTGGTGTTGCCTGATGAGTTGCCGCATTACTGAAAAATGCATCGCATGTTTTAGCTGCCTTGAGGTTTGCCCCAAGGTGGCTATCCGAGAGGCTAACCGGGTATTCACTATTTCCGAAAAGCGTTGCAATGAATGTAAAGGGCATACTGTTGGTCCCCGTTGTATTCAGATTTGTCCTGTAGAAGGAGCAATTGCTTATGAATCAGGCAATAAAGAATGATCCAATAACGGATGAGTTTTTTCTGATGACAAAAGACCCGGAAACACCAATCGGATGGGTTCGATTTCTCATCTCACGTCATCAGACAGGAAGAAGCCAGCTTCCCCGGTTTATGGGGCTGGCTGAATCAGATTACCTGCAATTACTGAATGTATGTGATTGTCATCCTGTACTCATGGGTATGTTGCAACAACAGCGGCAGAATCTGATGGCTGAACTTTTGCTTCCAAGAGAAGATGAATGTCTGGAGCTCGTCAATTGGCTGTTGGGTTATGCTGTTGCTTCTGATTTACCCTTGGCGCGTCTGATTGCAGTGGCGAGCCTTGGCTTCAATCACCTCTGGCAGGATTTAGGGCTTGATTCCCGTCAGCAACTTCGTTCATTGATGACCTGTTGTTTCCCAAAATTGGTTGAAATGAATGATAAAAATATGCGCTGGAAGAAGTTTTTCTATAAACAACTCTGCGCATTGGGTGGAAATTATGTCTGTCGTTCACCAAGTTGTGATGATTGTGTTGAACGCGCGACCTGCTTTTCGCCAGAAGAATAATTTTTCTGGTGTTACAATCAGACTCAGTTAGTGAAAACTGGATTATTCATGATGCTGAGTCTCGACACCTTACTGATTTTTTCTTCCGCTTCTTTCCTGCTTTGTATTGCTCCTGGCCCTGATAATATTTTTGTCCTCACACAATCAATGCTCAAAGGTGCGAAAGCCGGTTTATTGGTGACGCTTGGTTTATCGACTGGTTTGCTTGTTCATACCAGTGCCGTTGCACTTGGTGTCGCCGTTTTATTTCAACAATCAATCTTGGCATTTACGATCCTGAAATTATGCGGTGCCGCTTATTTGTTGTATCTGGCATGGGGCGCTTTTCGTGCTGGCGCATCCTTATCACTAAAAGATGAAACTGCCGCACCACTTCGGGCATTATCACTTTACCGCCGTGGTATTTTCATGAATGTCACCAATCCTAAGGTATCGATCTTTTTCCTCGCATTTTTACCGCAATTTGCACATCCGGAAGCGGGACCCATGCAATGGCAGTTAATGCAGTTAGGGGGGGTGTTTATTGTTTTCACTTTACTGGTGTTTGGTGCGGTCAGTTTACTGGCTGGACGCGTCGGAGAGTGGTTAAGCAAACGCCCAAGTGCTGAAATTGTGATGAATCGTGTTGCCGGAAGTGTGTTTGCGGTATTAGCGTTGAAACTGGCTCTGACCGAGCGATAAATGATATACCTTTGATGTGTATGCTTTAAAAATTGGATTGGTTAGCAGAATATATCGCTATATGGGGCTTGATCGCCCCATTATTGTAAAAAAAATGATTTTTGTGCTTTATTCCGCCTTATCTCTCACGTATCCTTGCCGCGTCTGATAGTCCCGGGTTGTTCGCGTCCATGGAACGGCTATGCGCTCCGGAATAGTTTCTTATCTGACAGGATGTCAGCTAGGAAGACTGTTGCAAATGGAGTTAA
>QKFI01000062.1 GCA_003251455.1 Tolumonas sp. | reverse complement strand
AATTTCACATTTCCAGCTGACCAACTCAAAATTTTATTCCAGGCGCTTGGTACGAAATATTTGATGGGATTTACGATTGGTGGATTGTTGTGTTGGCTGGTGCCTTATGATGATCTATTCCGCCATACACTGCTTTTGGCTGGCGTTCTCCCTTTACCTACCATGGTGCTGACGTATGCCTTGATTCTTGGTTATGACCGGAAATTGAGTGGTGCGATGCTGAATGGTTCAGTCATGCTGAGCATTCTGTTTAGTTGGCTGGTGTTTCATTTTTCCTCCTGAATCGGAAATCAGTTAAACTAATAAGAATTACAGGATCAGGAAAAAATATGGCACTACGTATTCAGTATTGTTTCAAAGGGGAACCGCGAGAAATCAATTTTGCGAATGATAAGTTTCATGACATTTATGAAGCGATTGCAGCAGAAGAAGGAATTGATTTAACGCGTTATCTTGCGATGGAACGACAAATTGCGGCTTTATCAAAGAAAGCCGGTGCAATGAAAGACTATCGGGATAATCAATTTGCTGAATTTGGGTTCAGTGATATTAAAGTGATCAAAGAATAAGAAACGCCGCATTGAATGCGGCGTTTTGCTATTGATGAGTCACGGATTAAAGAATAAAACGACTCAGATCTTCATCTTCAACTAATTCACCGAGATAGCGGTTCACATACTCTGCATCGATCGTAATGGTTTGTCCCGGATTGTCGGATGCATCATAAGAGATATCTTCCATCAGACGTTCCATCACAGTATGTAAACGACGCGCCCCGATATTTTCGGTACGCTCATTGACTTGCCATGCTGCTTCAGCAATACGGCGGATACCATCCGCTGTGAATTCGACTTTCACTTCTTCTGTTGCCATCAATGCTTTGTACTGTTCAGTCAGAGAAGCATTTGGTTCAGTCAGAATGCGTTCAAAGTCATCCACTGTCAGGCTTTTCAATTCGACACGAATTGGTAAACGGCCCTGTAATTCCGGGATCAGATCTGAAGGTCTTGCTACTTGGAATGCGCCTGATGCCACAAACAGAATGTGGTCGGTTCGAACCATCCCATGTTTGGTATTGACAGTACAACCTTCAATCAGCGGTAGCAGATCACGTTGCACACCCTCACGAGAAACATCCGGGCCACTGCTTTCACCGCGTTTACAGATTTTGTCGATTTCATCGATGAATACAATGCCGTTGTTTTCGACCGCGTGGATGGTTTTTTCTTTCAGTTCTTCCTGATTCAGTAAACGAGCTGCTTCTTCTTCAACGATTTGCTTCAGTGCCTCTTTCACTTTCAGCTTGCGTTTTTTGCTATTGCCAGTCGACATGTTCTGGAACAGGCTCTGCAGCTGGTTGGTCATTTCTTCCATACCAGGTGGTGCCATGATTTCAACACCCATTTGTGGTGCTGCGATATCGACTTCGATTTCTTTGTCGTCTAATTCGCCTTCACGTAATTTTTTACGGAAAACCTGACGGGTATGTGAACCACTTTCTGTTTGTTCGGTATCCCCCCAGCTGTTACGCGCTGGTGGCAGTAAAACATCCAGAATACGTTCTTCAGCAGCTTCCTGCGCACGGAAACGGACTTTCTCCATTTCCTGCTCACGGGTCATCTTCAGTGCCATGTCAGTCAGATCACGGATGATTGAATCCACTTCTTTCCCGACATAACCCACTTCGGTGAATTTTGTAGCTTCGACTTTAATGAATGGCGCGTTGGCCAGTTTTGCCAGACGACGGGCGATTTCGGTTTTACCAACCCCGGTTGGGCCAATCATCAGAATATTTTTCGGTGCAACCTCATGACGTAAATCATCAGTCAATTGCATGCGGCGCCAGCGGTTACGCAATGCGATCGCAACAGCACGTTTTGCTTCCGCCTGACCAATAATATGACGATCAAGCTCGTGAACAATTTCTCTTGGAGTCATTTCAGACATGACAAAATCCTTGGGCAGTGATGCTTAAACAGGTTCAACAGTCGGATATTCCAGCGTTTCAATGGTCTGGAAACTGTTTGTGAAGACGCAAATATCGCCCGCGATGGTCAGCGATTTTTTAACGATATCTTCAGCTGATAAATCGGTGTTTTCCAGTAATGCGCGGGCAGCAGACTGAGCAAATGCACCGCCAGAACCAATAGCAATCAAATCATTCTCAGGCTGTACGACATCACCATTTCCGGTAATGATGAATGAACGATGCACATCGGCAACTGCCAATAAAGCTTCTAGCCGGCGTAATGCACGATCGGTTCGCCAATCTTTCGCGAGAGCAACCGCTGCGCGTTCCAGGTTACCCTGATGCGCTTGTAATTTCGCTTCGAAACGTTCGAGCAGGGTGAACGCATCAGCCGTACCACCGGCAAAGCCAGCCAGTACCTTGCCGTTATAGAGACGGTGTACCTTACGGGCATTACCCTTCATGACGGTGTTTCCTAAAGAAACCTGACCGTCACCACCAATGACCACTTGGCCATTACGTCGAACTGAAACAATTGTAGTCACATTAACCTCGGTTGCGAGTCACCAACTCAGTGGTGGATGAATCATGAAATAGGAGATAGGGGCAGACCCTGCGGTTTTCAAGGTTGAAACCGTCTTAGTTGCAGAAAATTGATTGGAATATGTGTGCGTTGTCTAAAAAATAGAAACCGGTTACGTCGTAACCGGTTATGAAAAGATTTTATTGCGCGTAAATTGTGCAGGTGCTGACAGTACCAGCACTGCGTAGACGAGATAAGGTTTGTTCTGCACTGGCTCGACTGGCATAGGGGCCGAGAATGACTCGATGCCATACACCGGATGCACTGTTAACCTGCTTGATTTGCGCTGATTGTCCTTGCGTGGATAAACGAGAGCGGAGAGTATTCGCTTGGGCATCGGTTCGGAATGCGCCACATTGCATGATAAAGCGTTTATTGTTAGATGAAGACGATATGTCGCTGACGGGTGCTTTCGACGCCGTATTACTTGCGTAGGCCTGTGGTTTACCAAACATGGCTAATGCTTCTTGTCTATCTTTCTCTGCTTTTGATTGCAGATCACGAGATTCATTCACTTTTTTCTTAGTCGATTCACTCGCTATGATTTCTGCAAAAGAGCGTGGTTTCCGAGGATCTTCTGTTTTCAGTTTGCTGGTGTCAGCTTTGTTCTCCGTTGTCCCAGTATTGGAAGACACGGACTGTATTGATGATGTTTGGACAGAAGCGCTATCAGTAACCTGTGGTAATTGGCCATTTTGCTGGAGCGCAAGTTGCTTGGCGCGCTCTTGTTGTGCTTGTAGCTGTTCCTGCATTTTCTGCTGGTGTGCCAGAAGTTGTGGATCTTTGCTTGGGTCGGCAATGACTTCACCATCAGGCAATGTGACCGGTACTTCCTTATTCTGCAGGATCTGCATATAGTCGAAAGGTTCCTTCCCTGGTCGTTGTTGTTCGATCGGGATAGGTTTATTTTCTTGCTCGATTTTCCCCGTGGTCACCGGATCAGTTTCACCGGAAGAACCGCTAATACGATAAAGGAAAAAAGCAAAGCCCAGTAAAATAGCGATGGCGACCGCTATTTTGATTACCGGTAAATCATGATTATTACCGCCACCCCGGGTTGGGCGGCGATTGTTCGTACGGCTGTTTGGTTTACGTTTAGCCGGAGAGGTGCGAACGTAATCCCGCATGACTTACATGCGCTCCAGAGTTTCGATACCCAGCAGCGATAAACCAGTCGTCAGCGTTTTGGCTGTTGCCTGACACAAGGTCAGACGGCTGGCTTTTTCTTCTGCAGAAACCCCTTCTTTATTGATTGGGCAGGCCTCATAGAAACTCATGAAGCAACCGGACAGCTCATAGAGATAGGTACACATTAAGTGAGGCATACCTTTCTGTGCCACTGCGTGAACTACATCGTTCAGTTGCAGCAGCTTGTTGGCCAATGTTTCTTCTGCTGGTGCGGTAATGACAACTGGGCCACACTGCGCATCATCACCAACACGGCGGAAGATTGACTGAATACGAGTGTAGGCATATTGCAAGTAAGGTGCGGTGTTCCCTTCGAAGGTCAGCATGTTGTCCCAGTCGAAGATGTAATCTGTGGTCCGGTTTTTAGACAGATCCGCATATTTCACTGCACCCATGGCAACCGCGTGGATCACTTTCGCTTTTTCGTCTTCTGAAAGATCAGCCGATTTTTCCGCAATCAGTGCACCAGCGCGTTGTTCCGCTTCATCCAACAGTTCGGATAATTTTACTGTGCCACCTGAACGGGTTTTGAATGGTTTACCATCTTTACCCAGCATCATACCGAAAGCATGGTGTTCCAAGGCTACTTCAGCTGGGACATAACCCGCTTTACGGGCGATCGTCCAGGCTTGTTGTAAATGTTGATGTTGGCGAGAGTCGATGAAATAGAGCACGCGATCAGCATGCAATGTCTCAACGCGGTATTTAGCACATGCAATATCAGTGGTGGTGTAGAGGAAACCGCCATCTTTTTTCTGAACGATAACGCCCATCGCGTCACCGTCTTTTCCTTTGAATTCGTCCAGATAAACAACCATCGCGCCGTCATCTTCTACGGCGAGTCCCTGTGCTGTTAAATCCTCAACAATTGCTCTGAGCATCGGGTTGTAGAGACTTTCACCCATGACGTCTTTTTCGGTGAGGCTAACATTCAGACGATCATAGATACGCTGGTTTTGTGCCATGGTGATATCGACCAGCTTTTTCCACATGGTACGGCAATATTCATCACCACCTTGTAGTTTCACCACGTATCCACGAGCACGTTCAGCAAACACTTCATCTTCATCGTAATGTTTTTTCGCTTCACGATAGAATGCTTCCAGATCTGATAACTCTAATTCGCTGGCTTGTTCATTCTGTACTTTTTCCAGATAGGCAATCAGCATACCGAACTGAGTACCCCAGTCACCAATGTGGTTGGCACGAACCACATTATGACCCAGGAATTCCAGTGTGCGCGCGACCGCATCGCCGATGACGGTAGAACGAATGTGGTGAACCGCCATCTCTTTTGCAACGTTCGGCGCAGAATAGTCAAGAACGATGGTTTGAGTCGGAACCGCGCTTTTCACACCGGCGGTGTCGCTGGCAGCAATCGCATCGATTTGTTTCGCCAGCCAACCGGCATCCAAAAAGAAGTTAATGAAGCCTGGTCCGGCGATTTCAGTTTTCGCAACCAAATCAGATGCTGGCAGATGCTCAATAATCAGTTGCGCCAGTTCGCGCGGGTTTTTTCCCGCTGGTTTTGCCAGCAGCATTGCCAGGTTGGTCGCCAGATCGCCATGCGCCTTGTCTTTGGTATTGTCGACCTGAATGCGGGGCTCAAGGTCCGCTGGGATCAAGGCTGCGGCTTTCAGACTGGATACGGTTTGCTCAAGGAGTTGCTGAATCTGTGCTTTCATTGTTTCTGACTATTCCGGATAAGACTTAAGGTTTACCAGATGGACTGGGGCGGAAATTTTACTCGGATTGTGCCTGACTGACCACCTTTTCAGGCAGTAATCAGGCAACTTAACACTAAACAACTACACTTAGGTTAATGAGTGAAAATTATTTCTGGGGTGAAACCGGCTGTAATGGATGCTGCTGATGCAGTTGTGGCGCATTCAACGAAAACTCCTGACATGAAAATATTAAGGAGGTATCTATGCAACTGGCCATATTTCCTTTACGTCTTAATTTATTACCTGATGGGGTATTGCCGTTACGTATTTTTGAACCGCGCTATTTACGAATGGTGGCAGAAGCTGCGCAACGGGGAATGGGTCTCTGCCTTTTGGGTAATGCAAAAAAAGACGGTGGCTATTCGCCATTACTGACAGTAGGTACGCGGGTTGAGATGATTGATTTTGATTTGCTCGATGATGGCATGTTGGGTATCACGGTCAAAGGCATTGATCGTTTCAAAATCAATAATATATCTGTCGAAGATGATGGTTTGCTGGCCGCAGATGTCACGTTATTGCCTGAATGGCAGCATGAACCGATCCAACCTGGTCAACATGTCTTGGTAGAAAAGCTAGGACAGTTATTTGAAGAACATCCGCATTATGCGTCTTATTATCCTCTGCCGAAATGGAATGATGCATGCTGGATTGTTCAACGCTGGCTGGAGGTTTTGCCACTGGCTGCTGAGGAGAAATATCCATTGATGGCAAGTGATGACTTCCATGATGCTTTGCATTTCTTGTTGCAGGCGGTACAGGAAGAAGAATCATCAGCACATTGCCATTAAGGTTTTTATTCCCTTTGAATGATCCGGTTTTTTATCGCTTTCGTACTGATGCAGATACTTGTTTATTGACGGGTTAAGAGTATGGAAGCGATAAACCTGAGGTATACTGCTGAGATTCAGTCTTTCCGACTGCAACCACAGAGGATATTAATGGAAGACGCGACACCGGATCTCACCGCGTTATTACTCAGAGTGGCAACGCAGCGTGATAAGGCGGCCTATAGTCAGTTATTTCACTACTTTGCGCCCCGTATTCGCAATTATGGTATTCGTCATTTACGTTCTGAAGCCAGAGCCTTAGAGCTGGTTCAGGAAACATTGCTGGCTGTCTGGCAGAAAGCTTCGCTTTATCATCATGAAAAAGGTGCTGCGACGACCTGGATTTATACCGTCATGCGTAACCAGTGCTTTGACATGCTGCGTCGGCAACAAGTCGCGAAAGAAGATTTGGTTGCGGAAGATATCTGGCCGGTTCTTGAACATCAGAAGAATGAAGGTGAAGAGATATCGGATCCCGGGGAGAATGAGATTCTGACCCGCCAACTCAGTTCGTATATTCACTTATTACCACCTGCTCAGCAGGAGGTGATTCGTGGTGTCTATTTAGAAGATAAAACACTGCAGGAAATGGCCGATACACTGGATGTTCCGTTAGGAACGATAAAATCACGCTTGCGACTTGCACTAGGTAAACTCAGAGAACAGATTGTGCAGGAGTCCGAGCATGATTAATTTTCATCCCGATGATGCACTGCTGACCGCTTATGCTGCGGATAATCTGCCGGTTGGAATGGCGATTGCGGTTGCAATCCATGTTGAATATTGCCCGAATTGTGCCCGGAAAGTCAGAGCGATAGAAGAACAACTGGCGTTGACTGCATTTGTTTCTGATAAGTCGTTTGTCATGGAAGAAAACTATGACGATATGTTGTCATTTATTCTTTCTCAACCGGCTGAAGCAGCAGTACAGAAGCATATTGAAGACATGCCATCCACATTGCATGTTCAGGATCGCAACTTCACACTTCCACGTGCATTGCGCCATATAGCGCGTCAAAACTGGCGTTATCTGGGCGATGTAGGCCGTACGCGTTTGACATTACCGGAGGAAGTGGCTGGGCGAGCCAGTTTATTTTTTCTCTCTCCGGGTGCCACGGTACCAAAACATACGCATGAAGGAATGGAAATTATGCTGCCGATTGGCGGTACCTTCCGCGATGAATTAGGGTTGTATCGTCCTGGTGATTTCATTGTGCATGATAACCAGGTCGCACATCAGCCAGTCACTGAAGAAGGGTGTCTTTGTTTTGCCCTGCTCGATGCCCCGGTGAGATTCACACAAGGGTTACCGAAGCTGCTGAATAGTTTCGGCGATCTACTGTATTAGTAACGAACGCATCTGGTGGCGGAGCCATTGTATTCCTGGTTCTTCACCATGTGCCGGATGCCAAACACAATTCAAATGATAGCTGGGCATATCGTCTGGCAATCTCACACTTCGAAGCGGCCAACTGCCTGCCAGCATTACTTTCTCAGGTAATACCAGCATGTGATCGGTTTGACTGACAATGGCTGCGGCTGACAGATAACTCTGGCTATTCACTGAAATTTGCCGTTGTAATCCATGCGAGGCCAGATAACGATCGACCATCGACTCTTGTGTACCAAGGGGGGAATGGAACACGTGAGGGACATGAATCAGTTCTTGCAGGTTGATAGAATTTTCTACGAGCTGATTTTGGCTACTGACCAAGCCGGCCAATGGCTCCTGATACCAGGTTTCACGGCACAAGTAGCTTGGTACCTGCATATATTCATCAAATCCTAACACGAGATCGATTTTTCCGCTGGCAAGGTCAGCTTCAGGTAATTCATCCCGCAAAATCGCGATTTCAATTTGGATCTGGGGCGCAATTTGTTTCAGATGTTTGATCAGCGGCGGGATCAGCACGCACTCCACATAATCGGTTGTGCTGATCACAAAGCGACGATCCGATGTGAGAGGCTCGAAGTGATCGGATTCTCCTAACTGTTGCTCCAGTAACTGTAATGCTTGCTGGATCCCGGCATGTAGTTTCAAGGCGCGAGCCGTGGGTTGCATTCCCTGTGGGGTTTTCACCAGTAATGGATCGTGAAATTGTTCCCGCAGACGGTTCAATGCATGGCTCATCGCGGGCTGGCTGATAAATAATTGTTCTGCTGCCCGGGTGACATGACGACAGGTCATCAATGCATCAAAAGCCAGTAACAAATTCAAATCAAGTTGGTGGAGTTTCATGGTTATTCATCTTGTTTATGATGGAATAAATATAATTCATTTGATTGATGATTTGCTGTGTTTTTACACTTGGCTATGATTTTTTCGTCTATACCTATACCAACAAGTTTTTTGGTGGGTTTTCCTGAAGGAGTAAGTGATGGCATTAGTGACTGTTGCAGCTACACAGATGGCATGTAGTTGGGATATCGAAGGCAATATTGCACGCGCAGAAAAACTGGTTCGTGAAGCTGCGGCAAAAGGTGCACAGATCATTTTGATCCAGGAATTATTCCAGACCCCATATTTCTGTATTGATCAGAGCCCGGAACATTTTGAATTGGCTCAGACCGTTGAAGACAGTCCACTGATCAAACATTTCTCTGCGTTAGCAAAAGAGCTGGATGTTGTCTTACCCTTGTCATTCTTTGAGCGTGCCGGAAATGCACATTACAACTCACTGGTGATGATTGATGCAGACGGTGCAGTTTTAGATATTTACCGTAAGACACACATTCCAAATGGTCCGGCTTATCAGGAAAAACAATTCTTTACCCCGGGCGATACCGGCTTTATGGTTTGGGAAACCAAATATGCAAATATCGGCGTTGGTATTTGTTGGGATCAATGGTTCCCAGAAACAGCTCGTTCATTAGCGTTGATGGGTGCAGAATTGATTTTCTATCCGACCGCGATTGGTTCTGAACCTGCATATCCTGAAATTGATTCTCAGCCACACTGGACCCGCACGCAGCAAGGTCATGCAGCAGCAAACTTAATTCCAGTGATTGCATCGAACCGTATTGGTACTGAACAGAGCAAATATGTGGAAGGTCTGGAAATGACATTCTACGGCTCATCATTTATTGCTGATCAGACCGGCGCATTGGTTGCTCAGGCTGACCGAACCAGTGAATGTGTACTGGTGCATACCTTCGATCTGGAAGCGATCCGCAAACAACGCATCAGTTGGGGTTTGTTCCGTGATCGTCGTCCGGAAATGTACGGGACGATCATGACTTCTGATGGCGAAACATCCTGGTAATTGGAAAGGAATGACGTCATGACTATGAAAACATTAACCGGCCTGCCAAAGAAGGACGGTTTTTTTATGCCGGCTGAGTGGGCGCCACAACAGGCTGTGTGGATGATTTGGCCGTTCCGTCCGGATAACTGGCGTGAAGCCGGCAAGTTTGCTCAAGCAACGTTTGCCAAAGTTGCAGAAGCGATTGGTGGTGCAA
>QKFI01000397.1 GCA_003251455.1 Tolumonas sp. | reverse complement strand
CAGTATCATCCATAGATGCCATTACAGCTGCGGTTGCCTGACGAGCCATAACACCGGTTTCTAATGTCACGGTGTGTTGACCATATTGGAAGGTTTTTACAATAGGATTCACTTGAATTTCCTTTTATTAATTTCGTCGCTCAAATTGCTAGATCATTATATCTGATGGAGAAGCGAATAAGTAAGCAGAGGAATGCTTCAGGATGAGAAAAACGTGTGTTTTGTGGAAGATTTTGTAGAAAAGACAAAAGGAGGCTTTCGCCTCCTTTTGCAGAATCAAGTTCGCAATAAAAATTAGCGACGCAGACCCAGTTTCGCGATCAGTGCTTTATAACGCTGTTCGTCTTTGCGTTTCAGGTAGTCCAGCATTTTACGACGCTGAGAAACCATGCGCAGCAGACCACGACGACCGTGGTGGTCTTTTTTGTGTACAGAAAAGTGACCTTGCAGGTGGTTGATCTGAGCAGTCAACAGTGCAACCTGAACTTCAGCTGAACCAGTGTCGTTAGTACCACGAGCATATTCAGCAACGATCTGAGCTTTGATTTCTGCATTTAGTGACATAATGTACTCCTGAGTTAATGGACTGGAAGCCGATCACTAATTCAGCCTCCAGAGAGGTCGAGCATTCTAGCATAACTTAGTTAGGAAACAAGTTTACTCGTCTTGCTCTTCCGGTTCGTTTGACTCGGCAACGATCCGGACTAAACGACGTGGGGCAACTTTGCCATCATCATCGATTTCGCCAACACCAATAAATTCAGCATCTTCCCCAACCGACATTCGCACAAAACCTGCGATTGGCGCATGTGGCACCATCACAGCCTGTCCTTGTGTCACATAAGCTGCTAATACCGAAGACATATTCACTTCCGGTAATGAGCTGACGGCTGAGTCCATTGGCAGAAGATATTGGTCAAGTTGTTCTTTAGGTGGAATGCCTTGCTCACGACATTGGTCGAGCATTTCATTCAGTTGTTCCAGAGACAACATTTTATCTGCTGGATAACGAGCAACTTGAGTGCGTCGTAACTGCGTTACGTGCGCGCCACAACCTAAAACTTCACCTAAATCATCAACGAGTGAGCGAATATAAGTGCCTTTTGAACAATGAACCTCTAATGAAAAACGATCATCACTGAAGCTCAATAATTCGATTGAATAAATCGTGATCGGTCTGGCTTCCCGCTCAATTTCAATGCCTTCACGGGCATATTCATATAAAGGTCGCCCCTGATGCTTCAATGCTGAAAACATTGAAGGAACCTGAAGAATATCACCTTTGAATTGTTCTAATGCCGCTAGCACCTGTTCTTTAGAAACAGCAACAGGTCGCACAGAAACAACTGCACCTTCAGAATCGCTGGTATCTGTTCTTACTCCCATACGAGCAGTAACAGTATAACGTTTATCTGCATCTAATAAGAATTGAGAGAACTTGGTTGCTTCACCAAGACAGATAGGCAACATTCCAGTTGCAAGTGGATCTAACGCGCCAGTATGGCCCGCTTTCGCTGCATTATAGATACGTTTAACTTGTTGCAACGCATCATTCGAAGAAATACCGGTAGGTTTATCGAGCAGTACGATTCCGTGTACATCACGGCCTTTGCGACGTCGTCGAGACATCTTTAATCACGATCCTCCTCGTTCTGATCCGACGGTTCGCCACGGCGACGTTGATCTTCACGAATGGTGTTAGTAACAAGGTTAGAGATTCTCATCCCTTCAACCAGCGTTTTATCATAGAAAAAGCGAATCTCAGGAACAACACGGAGTTTCATTGCTTTTCCTAAAAGAGTACGAATATACCCTGACGCATCATTCAGAACTTTGACGCCTGCTTCAACGTCATCTTCTTCGTTTAAGAAGAAGGTTACAAAAATCTTGGCGTGTTGCAAATCCCGCGTTAATTCAACATCCGAAACCGTGACCATTCCGACACGAGGATCTTTAATCTCACGTTGCAAAATCATCGCGATTTCGCGCTGGATCTGTTGAGAAACACGATCTGCTCTACCAAATTCTTTTGCCATGTTTAGCTCCACAAGAAACGGGGGCTAT
>QKFI01000074.1 GCA_003251455.1 Tolumonas sp. | reverse complement strand
TTTCTGCATTTGAATAGCTTTCAGGGTATCCGTATGCTGTTTGTGTGCCACTTGTTCCTCCTGAAATAATATCTCCAGTGTCATCATCAAAAACAGGATCTGTTTGATAGCCAAAAACAACCTGCTCGCCGGATTCTGTTAATGCCTCTAGTGCTGATTCAATATCCGCTTGCGCGTCTGCTAGGCTCATATTATCTGCTCACATTAAATTGCGTTGAACCATAACCATTACTGACATATCCGCGCAACAGCATCGACAGGTTAGGGTATGCGATAGCTTGTGGGCCACTCTCTGACCATTTCGTTGTGATGGGCCCCACAGTTTTCTCTGTTACCATCTTACCGATTGACGCCATAAGATTCCCGCCAGCATTGTAGACAAGAGCCGCTTCTAGCTGCGCCTGAACGATTTTACTTGGGATCTCAGTGTTTCCATCTCTCTTGATCTGGATCTGTCTTTTCCCATTTGAACGGTTGAAGCTCAAGCCAATCCAAGGCTAATTGCAACTGAACAAGTGGATCGCCAGATAAGATATGCCCCCTAACTGTGGCATATTCAGAATACTCATCGTCTGTTGTGTAACCGACAGTCGTTGTCATTGATTACCCCTCAACACTCATTTACGTTGTTTTGATTGTACGCTATGCATCTAAAAAACGCACTCCGCCAGCAACATAATCAATCATCACCCGCGAATTGCAATCAAACAAATCAACTGTCGTTTCGTTATCCCAGTGAATGAAGTTTCTTATTCCGTATTTCGACAGAATATCGCAAGCGGACTTAATCAAAAATCCGCCATCCAATGATTTCATTTGGTTGTCAGTTAGCGATACTAGCATTACCGCTGCTCCCAGATTAGTTCATACTGACCATTAGTATCGACGTTTCCTCCGATATTGCCAAGCACCAACCATAGCACCTGTGGAGACGCACCATATCTAGTGTCGTTTGGGGAATATTCAGAAGAAGGCTTGTTAGTGGCATTGCCTTCTGTTGCAGCAGCAGTGCCGCCAATTGGCTTTTGGTTTGTTGCTGGAGTAAAAATTCCAACACCAACAGCCCTTTGTATTGAAACCGTTTTCAGTGGATGGGTTTCGTAGATTGAGGCTAGATTCTCATTTAATGGCGTTATCGACCCTGAATCAGCAAGCGTCCCAGTAAATGTTAATCCTGCAACATCTTTGTATATAAGATACTCACGACCGCCAGACCACACTAATATCGTGCGCTGAATGATGTTAATTGGCGCAGATATTGTTAGTTTGTAAACGATCTGGCTTCCATATGGCACATCGACGAATCTATCAAAGAATCTAAACTGAGTGTTTTTCTCGAAGCTGGTTTGCTGTGAGTCAACAGCGATACGACGAATCCCAGGTTGATCATCGGTTAATGTATCTGATGGAATGCCAGGTAGGGTAAACCATTTCAGCAAGTTCATACCTCGTCATCCTGCTTACGCTTGATCCTACGTTTGCGGCTCAGGTGCGCCCTGTATTGCTGGCTGTTTGGATCTGGAAGGTTTCTTTTTTGCTCTTGATCCTGATTCTCCTGCATTCTGGAAGCTCCCATTGTTAAACTTCTTTTGAAGCTCTAATTGTTGCTTAATGTCCATGATAACCCCAAAGAGAAGGCGACCTAGGCCGCCTTTTTCATTCTAGCCGTTGGTGATCAGGAAGCTGATCGGGACTGATTTACGAGGAACAACACGCGACCATGTAGTGTCCGCTTTCAGCTCGGTCAATGACAGAGAATTAGCCGCTGGCGTGCCTGTGCATTGGTAACCGAATGGATGTAGAAGCCATGATTTACGCTCAATCAGGTATTCAACACCACCGCCATTACCTTGCAATGCTTGGCGCTCAACTTCTGTGGCCATTGGTGCAGAACCCTCACCGTAACCAATCGCACCCTCACCAAACAGGATCGATGTGTATTTAGGGGCGGTATCGGTACTCAATGCGCCACCTGCCGGGGTTACTGGCAGTGAGTCATCAACAATAACACGACGACCTAAAAACGTCGGAATGGTCATAGCGCCCTGTGAATCAGGAATGTATTCAATGTCGTCGTTGTCAATCATGCGTTTGTACACGACTGAGTGAACCGCCATTGCAGTTGTGCCTTCGAATGCATCACCAAGCGTGAAAGCTGCACCAGTAAACGCTGAGCGGCTAAAAAGTGTTGCCGCGGTAACATCTGCGTTTGTTGCGCCAGCAACATCTTCAACCATATCACCTCCGTCTGACGCAACGTTGTCAGCTAAAACGCCCTCAAGTGTGGCAATGACACGGCGCTGCCATTGGCGCATCCAGTAGCGACCAAAGCGATTGCGGATGTGCTGCATTGGCATTGACCCTGCTAATTCACCAGCCAGATCCGCAGTTGAAAATGCTTGGTTCAGATAAGCCATGCGTGCGATCTGAGTTCCGGCTGTGATTTTATTTGGTGTGGCTGATGCTGTTGGATCATCGCTTGACAAGTTAGGTGCGAGAGTTGGATCAATA
>QKFI01000246.1 GCA_003251455.1 Tolumonas sp. | reverse complement strand
TTCAAAATCGGTATTCTTGGCAATCTGGTCGCACGTCTGGGCAGCGGCGCCCTTCCCTATCTGAATCCTTTGTTTTTACAGGTGGCTCTCGGGTTTTCCCCAGTTCAAGCCGGTTTAACTATGATCCCCATCGCTCTCGGTGCGATGACAACCAAACCGCTCGCGAATCGGATTGTCATGAAATATGGCTATCGCCGGATTTTAGGGTTCAATACCTTGTTACTCGGAGCACTGATTGCAAGTTTTGTGACCATTACGCATGACACCCCTTACTGGTTACTGCTCATTCATCTGGCTTCATTAGGTGTATTTAACTCACTCCAGTTTACTGCCATGAACAGCCTGACCTTAACCGGTCTGGAACGTGATGCAGCAAGTAGTGGCAACAGTATGTTATCCGTTGTTATGCAATTATCCATGAGCTTGGGTGTGGCATTTTCTGCGACCTTATTTGCGCTATTTTTTGGTTTTCAGAACAACCTGCATGAACTGGGTGCGCAGGTCTCGCAACATCCAGATGTCTTATCGGCATTCCATGCCACTTATCTCACCATTGGGATATTGAGCATGATGGCAACCTTGATTTTCCGGCAGTTACCACTCCCAGTAGCAGCAGAGGATAGCGTTAATTATTCGTCTGATAAGTTATGAGTCCTTGTCAGACGGATTTGAAATCGGCATAACATATCCCAAATTGAAATCTTTACAGAGCAAAACAGCTGGCGTTAGAGTCAGCATGATTTTAATACCGCAAAAACAAGGACGATTTTCATGAAAGACGCTACGCTTGCGCTCCATCATGGTTTTCAGAATGACCCGACGACAAAAGCCGTCGCTGTTCCTGTTTATCAGACTGTTGCTTACGAATTCGATAATGCGCAACATGGTGCAGACCTTTTCAATCTCGCCGTTCCGGGCAACATCTATACCCGCATCATGAACCCAACCAATGATGTGCTGGAACAACGCTTAGCCGCATTAGAAGGCGGCATCGCTGCTTTAGTGGTATCAGCTGGTAGTGCTGCTATCAACTACGCTATCCAGACATTAACACGCGCCGGTGACAACATCGTCTCAACACCACAATTATATGGTGGTACCTATACGTTATTTGCCCATATGTTGCCGAGCTTTGGTGTGGATGTCCGCTTCGCTCGTGATGATTCACCGGAAGCCATCGCAGAATTGATTGATGATAAAACCAAAGCGGTTTACTGCGAGAGTATCGGTAATCCAGCCGGGAACATTGTCGATCTGGAAGGTTTAGCGAAAGTTGCGCACGCAAAAGGTGTCCCTTTAGTTGTTGATAACACCGTGGCTTCACCAATTCTCTGCAAACCAATTCAGTTTGGTGCTGACATTGTTGTTCATTCCATTACCAAATATGTTGGTGGACATGGCAACTCACTGGGCGGTGTCATTGTCGACTCAGGCAAATTCCCTTGGGCGGAAAATAAAGCGCGATTCCCACAATTTAGTGAGCCTGAGCCGTCTTATCATGGTGTGGTATATAACGAAACCTTTGGTCCAGCCGCATTTATTGCCCGCGCACGAACCGTACCACTTCGTAATACAGGTGCAGCCTTATCCCCAATGAACGCATTCCTGTTATTGCAAGGTCTGGAAACGCTGGCTCTGCGTATGGAACGCCATGTCGAAAACGCCCAGAAAGCTGCTGAATTCCTGCAGAATCATGAAAAAGTGGCTTGGGTCAGCTATGCCGGTCTGGAAAACCACCCGCATCATGCCCTAGCGAAGAAATACATGAATGGCACCCCATCTGCGATCTTGTCATTTGGTCTGAAGGATGGCTATGAAGCCGGTGTTCGTTTCTATGACGCACTGAAGATCTTCAAGCGTTTAGTGAATATCGGTGATGCCAAATCACTCGCTTGCCATCCAGCGTCGACCACGCATCGTCAGATGACGGAAGAAGAACAGGCGAAAGCAGGTGTGAAACCGGAAATGATCCGTCTTTCGATTGGCATCGAAGCAATTGAAGATATTCTGGAAGATTTGGATCAGGCGCTACGCGCTTAATTTAAAAGATTGGCAATAACAAAAAGGCACCGAAGGTGCCTTTTTTATTCAG
>QKFI01000084.1 GCA_003251455.1 Tolumonas sp. | reverse complement strand
ATGATGTCGCATCTGGCTGAACTGCGTGATCAGTTACAAGAAGGTTTACTGGCTGCGGTTCCATGTTCGATTGTGACTGGGGATGTCGATAGCCGTACACCAAATACATTGAACATCGCATTTGAATATATTGAAGGTGAAGCGATCCTGCTGATGTTGAACCAGTTAGGTATTGCAGCATCCAGTGGTAGTGCTTGTACTTCTGGTTCCTTAGAGCCTTCTCATGTCATGCGTGCCATGAATATTCCTTACACTGCAGCTCATGGAAGCGTGCGTTTCTCTCTGTCTCGTTATACCCGTCAGAAAGAAATTGATTATGTGCTGGAAAAATTACCGCCTGTTATCGAACGTTTACGTTCCCTGTCTCCTTATTGGGTGCAAAACAAACCTGATTTGGAAAAAATGGGCGAATTTGCACCATCCTATGGTTAATCCGTTCAATCTTTTATACCCAAACCACTTGGAATTGTAGGTAGACGGCAAATGAATACAGCCAACGCCGCTACAATTTCAAATGGGAAGGGAATGTTTTTCGATGCTTGTTACCCGCTGTGATGGCGGGTTTTTTCATTTTTGGGCGCTGGGAAAGGTTGGGTTGTTCATCATTTGTATCTAGTCCACAATAATTAAATCAAATAATCACGGACGAGAACTATAA
Organism: Tolumonas sp.; assembly: GCA_003251455.1. Classification (GTDB taxonomy): domain Bacteria; phylum Pseudomonadota; class Gammaproteobacteria; order Enterobacterales; family Aeromonadaceae; genus Tolumonas. Next base: position 7,442 of record QKFI01000084.1, on the reverse strand, counting down.
ACAATTCGGGAATGATTACAGTCTCTGTATGTGGTGAAACACGCGTTGATGTATCCAAAGCGGGCTGAGGCCATTGGGCAATGTCTTGATAAAGCCCGCTTTGCCAATAAACCAACTGCGTATTAGTTTGATTCATCTTCATATTGATCCGGGCCAATCTGAATCTGCAATATTTGGGGTGTCATATCGCATTTCTGATGCCGATTTTGTGTTTATATATTAGTCGGCAGATACAGAAAATGAATTGTGATACTCCACAGAGATAATTAGTGAAATGTCTGAAATTCAGTGTACAAAACCTAACCAATTGAGAATGAAGGATTTGTGTTGAACCCAATCTACAACTACGGTTAAAGTAAAGAGGGACGTGTGTCATCTCTCTGTTACCTCGATGTGGTCTAACTGATATGAATTTGTCATCAGGCACATCAAGCCAAAGGAGGCTGCCTATGGATAGCGAAGAACGCCGGCTTTTTATCCTTGATACCAACGTTTTACTGCACGAACCTCTCTCAATCTACTCCTTTCAGGAACACGACATCGTTATCCCGATGACGGTGCTCGAAGAGCTCGACAATATCAAAGACCGCCAGAAAGACGTTAGTCGTGAAGCCCGTGTTGCGATCCGCACGCTGGAAGATGTGTTTTCAGATGCTTCTCCGGAACAAATCACCAGTGGGATATGTCTTGCCGACAAAATCAGTGGGGAAAATTGTACCGGATTGATTTCTATCGTCAGCGACCATCATTTACCGGGTGGCAATGAGGTTTTTACCAGCAAAGAAGCTGATAACCGCATCATTAATTTGGCGCTGTACCTGCAAAAGAAACGGACAGACCGCGAAGTCGTTTTGGTGACAAAAGACATCAATATGCGTTTGAAAGCGAAAGGTGCAGGGTTAAATCATGTTGAGGATTACCGCACCGACCAGTTAATTGATGACATTAAATTGCTGGCCAAAGGTTTTCAGAAAATTGAAGGAAGCTTCTGGGAAAAGGTTGGTGAATGTGAAACGCAAACCCGCGGACGCGATGTCATTCATACCTTTGATGACCATATATTAACGAGCACGCATATCAATCAGTATCTGATTGACGAAGCAGAAACCTTTGCTGGCCGGGTTTATAAGAAAGAGGACGGTAAGTTACAGGTTAAAGATATCGGCTATGAACGGATCATGAATCGTCATGCCTGGGGCGTACATCCAAAGAATGTCTATCAGGGGATGGCGATGGATGCGTTGCTTGACCCAACGTTGGATTTGGTGATTCTGACGGGGCCGGCTGGATGTGGTAAAACTTTGCTGGCAATGGCTGCTGCACTGGAATTGGTGATTGAAAAAGGGATTTATGAACGGATCATCGTGACGCGAAATACGCCGGAAATCGCGGAAAGTATCGGTTTTCTGCCGGGCACTGAAGAGGAAAAAATGTTGCCGTGGCTGGCTGCTGTGACGGATACATTGGAAGTGCTCCATAAACATGATGAAAGTCGCGAAAGCTCGCTGCAGTACATCATGGAAAAAGCCAATATCCAGTTTAAATCAGTGAACTTCATGCGCGGACGTAGTTTCCAGAACACCTTTGTGCTACTGGATGAATGTCAGAACATGACGGCTTCACAGTTGAAGACCATCATCACCCGTTGTGGTGAAGGGACTAAGATTGTCTGTTCCGGTAACCTCGCGCAAATTGACTCAAACTATTTGACCCCAGTGACATCTGGTCTGACGTATATCGTTGAGCGGTTTAAAGATTTTGAGGGAAGTGCAAATATTTTCCTGAACGGTGTGATCCGAAGTCGGTTGGCTTCTTTTGCCGAAGAGAATCTTTAATCTTTACCCAAAACGCCCCGAAAGGGGCTTTTAATTAGTGCCCAGATAAGCGGCAAAATCTGGGGTTGGCGGTTGATCCAAAGCGCTCACGGGGGCGGTAAATTGTAGCTTGCCGTCTTCCACAAACCCAACCCAGTCCACATGTTGACGTGCTTCCTGTGGCTGATGCGAAACCAGCAATACACCAATCTGATGTTCTGTCGCCAGTTCTTTGACTTCATGCATCATCTCTTGTCGCAGCGCTGGATCTAACGCTGAAAACGGTTCATCCAACAAAAGAAACGGTTTTCGTCGAACCATACATCGGGCCAGTGCGACACGTTGTTGTTGACCACCGGATAAGGACGGTGGGCGACGATCCAGCAGGTCTTCGATTTGGAGTCGGGTTGCCGCCTGAATCAGTATTTCCTGTTGGGCTGGGTTTAATCGTAAATCCGGGCGGATACCTAAACCGATATTCTGATAAACCGTTAAATGCTCAAACAGATTGTCTTGCTGGAACAACAACGTAAAAGGGCGTTTTGCGGGTGGCAACGTGAGAATGGATTCACCATTGACGGTTGCTGTGCCGGATGCGGCTGGAATAAACCCGGCCAGCAACGAAAGCAATGTCGATTTGCCACTGCCGGAACGCCCCAGCAGCAAACCAATTTCCCCCGGCGCAAGCTGGAATGAAAAAGAGAAAGATTGGTTTTCCCGCTGGGTTTGTAGATCCTGAACAATTAGCATGATGATTCCATGAGCGAAGGCGGTTCCTTATTCTCCTGTCGGGTGGACAGCCATTCTACCAGCCATAATAACGTGATACATAGAATCAGCAGAATGACCGCCGTTGCTGCGGCATCCTGCATTTGATAATGGCCTAGTTGCTGATATAAAAGCCATGGCAGGGTTTTCAATGAATCGCTCCCAAACATCGCAATTGCGGCCAGATCACCCAACGAAAAGATCATGCCGAGCGCCAGAGCACGCCCGGCTGGGCGACACAATAATGGCCATTCCAACCAGCGAAGACGGGAAAACCCTGTAAGTCCGAGGCTGTCTGCTAGCTGATCATATCGAGTTAACAAATCGCTCATTGGTTGCTGCAGTGCACGAATCGAATACGGCATGGCGGCAACGGCATTCAACAGGGTGACAATGAAAAAGCCGTTTTCAAATAAATCAATCTCGGCCTGCAGCAGAATAAAAATGCCGGTACTCAACACCGATGTCGGGATCAGCAGGATCAGCGATCCGGTTCCTGACAGGAGTGAGCCGACTTGCGGGCTTGCTTTCCGAATGGTCAGGTGACGACTCGTCAGCAAGAGTGCAACCGTACATATCAATGTCAGCAATCCGGCTGAAATTGCGATCGTCAACGATTGGGTTGTGGCTTGCCATAACAGGCGTGACGAGGACGTGAGATGCAGTAAAGCCTGCATGCCATACCAAAATGTCGCGATGAGTGGCGGAAGAAAAATGCTGAGCCCGACACAGAGCACCAGACCATTCAACCATGATAATCGACGATGACGGCGTATTTCCCGCTGATAGAGTGCAGTTTGATGTAATCCACCGGGTTTCAGACCCGTATAGCAACCGACGACCAGTAAGCCCAGGAATAACTGCCAGCAAGCTAACTGTCCGGCTGCGGCCAGATCAAAATCAAAACGGATCGCCTGATAAATCGCGACTTCCATCGTGGTTGCTTGGGGGCCACCGCCTAATGCCATCACAATGGTAAAGCTCGTAAAACAGAGCATGAAAATCAGACTGGAAAGCCCGGGGATCATGCGCGCCATGGCTGGCCATTCCAGATATCGGAAGGTTTGCCAGTGATTGAAATCGAGTTGTTCTGCCTGTCGCCAATAATTTTCTGGAACGGTTTCGAGTGCCTGCACGCACCAACGTGTGGCTAATGGCATATTGAAGAAGACATGCGCCAGCAAAATGCCGGATAAGCCAAACAGATAATTTGGCCAGTCAATGTTGAAGGCATTGGCTATTTGTGCGAGCCAGCCTCGTGCACCGTGCACGGCTACCAGACCAAACAGCGCAATAATCACGGGGAGTACTTGTGACAGGCTAAACAGATGCAGTAACAAGGTCTTTCCGGGAAAGTGGAGATAAAACAACACCCGGGCAAGGGGGATGGCCAATAGCAAACTCAGGAGGGTGGATAACGCAGCTTGTTTGATGCTAAACCAGGCGACATGAATCAGATAGGGATCTTGCCAAAGTGCAAAGGGAGCATCGGTTTGTTGCGCAAGCAGTGCACCTAGGGGGCCAAGTGTGACAGATAAAATCAGGGCGGCGACAACACCGCCCGATAACCACCAGAAATGACGGGGCATTAATGGCTAACCGCTTGTAACCACTCCTGGATCCAGGCCTTACGGTGTGTTCCCCAATCCTGTACATCGATTTTCAAGGTTGACGCAGGCGTTTCGTTGATATTGAAACCTTCCGGCAGCGTCACATTGGTCACTGGGTACATCCAGTTACCAGTTGGAATCATCGACTGAACGGTATCACTGAGCATGAAAGCCAGAAACTCTTTCGCCAGTTTAGGCTGCGGCGCATTTTTCAGCTGTGCTGCAATTTCCACCTGACGTAAATGACCTTCGCTGAACATGGCTGCTTTATATTGGTCTTTCTGTTCCGCCAGTCGGTGATAAGCGGGGGAAGTGGTATAAGACAAGACCATATCCGCTTGTCCCTGCAGGAACATGCCATAAGCTTCGCTCCAACCTTTGGTGACGGTAACTGTTTTCTTCGCCAGTTTTTGCCATGCTTCAGTAGCATGTTCGCCATACACCTGTTTTACCCACAACAGAAAACCTTGACCAGGTGTACTGGTGCGCGGATCTTCATAGATAATTTTCAGGTCAGGGTTATCGACCAGTGCTTGCAGACTTGCTGGTGGCGTTTGCAATTTGCTGCTGTCGTACACAAAAGCGAAATAGCCATAATCAAATGGAACGAACGTATCTGATTTCCAGCCACTTGGCAGGTTTACTTTTTCCAGACTGACATTGCTTGGTGCGAACAAATTACTTTTGATCGCTTCACTCAGCATGGCTTCATCCATACCCAGAGCAACGTCTGCTTTGTTATGTTTTTTTTCCAGTTTCAGACGGTTCAGAACCGCCACACCATCTTCCAGTGCGACCCATTTCAGTTCGCAATCACAAGTCTTTTCAAATTCAGATTTAATTTTCGGACCCGGGCCCCATTCGCCAGCAAATGAGTCGTAAGTGTAAACCGTGAGAACGGGTTTTGCTGGGGCAGCCATGACGCTGGCAGAGAGACTCATGAAGACAGTTGAAATCAGCAGAGATAATGCACGACGCATAAAAAACTCCGTATCAAGTAAAAAGAAAAACGGGTCGGCGTCGGATGTGTTTCAGAAGTGAGCTGAAGACTCAAATCCCTACGCCAGTACGAACTGGATCAGGTTATCCGGGTATAATCTCAGCGGTTTTCCGCACCCCGTTTGAGAAAGTGGTCTTATTTTAGTAATGAAATTCAGATAAAACCAGTGACGTTGCAAAAATCAGATGCTAGCTTCAAATAAGATCATCAGTCATCTATGAACTCTTTTTTTACCGGTTTAAGGAGAAAGTATGCTGACAACAACGAGGGAACGTCGTGCTTTTATGCGTATGGTTGTCGATGCGCCAGTGACATTGATACGTAATGGCGAATACATGCTGGCCACATGTCGTGATTTAAGTGCAACTGGAATGTCGATTGAAGCGGATAATGTTGGAAGTTTTACAGAAGGAGAAGTGATTAAAGTCAGCTTATCCACTAACAGTAATACACTTCCACCTTTTGTGGCTGACGCCATAATTATGCGAGCTGAAAAAACAGGGAAGATTTACCAGTTAGGCGTCGAGTTCTTATCAATCGGTTGATACAAATCGTAGCTGTAATGCTGGCGGCTCACATAGAGCCCGCTCTTGTCACCGGTGATGCCTGGCGGTACCTCTGCTGGTCCGGTGACTTCAAATAACAAGAATGGTTTCCCCTGGATCGGCAATGTTTCCTGATCAGTATTGGTTCTTGGTAAATCAATAGCTACCAATGCATGGTCTGGCACATAGATAATTGCCTGTTTTAGTTCCGGATATAACGCCATGACGAGTGCCATAAACAAAGCACTTTTGCTATCACAATCCCCACGATTCTGCGCTAATACCTGCTCTGGCATCAGGAAACTGACGCCTCGGCGACTATCGTCTGACTCCAACGGATCATAAGGAATTGATTGTACAAAATTGAGTAAGCCGGGTAATACCAATTGTTTTTCATCCTGATTTACGCGTTGTTTCTCTTCTTCTGTTGCGGTAGCAAGAATGATTTGTTGCAGTGTTTGGGCTGCATCACGTAGTTCTGCACTGGAATCTTCTGCAATTCGGATATGATCCGGGCGGATCAGCTGGCTGTTTTCACTACCGTGGTGCTTGTAATAGTGCTGGTCAAGATAACTTTTAAACAGAGATTTTTGTTGTTCATTTAACCATTGGGTAATGTGGTTCAGTTGTAATTCATCGTGCGTGGTGTAATTAACGGTGTAATTGCTACCATCTCGCCGCAATTGAAACACAGCCTCTGGAAATTGTTCTTTTGCTGTCTGCATTAATTGCCGATAGACGAACGCTTCTGCTTGTTCATTTCGCCATGTTTGCCAAGAGGGTAAAGCACTGTTACGAGGAAGTATCAGGGTAAATGCCTGCACCGGATGTTGATTGTATTGCCAGACAAAACTCAGCTTTAGATCCTGACGGGTAAATGCGATTTCTTTTGCTGAGATGGCGCCCGAAAGCGCCACCAACAGTAAAGAACAAATACGGATTAACTGAATTGCCATTGCGCGTTGTTTTGCCATAACAATTTTTTCTCATGGTACGGATGTAGTGTGCTGCGATGACCGACACTGACGATAATGGTATCTGGCAGTTCGGCTTTAATTAAACCATACAGCATGGCTTCATTCTGTTCATCGAGTGCTGAGGTCGCTTCATCCAGGAAGAGGATATCCGGTTTGACTAACAAGATTCGCGCAAATGCGATGCGTTGCTGTTCTCCCAGACTCAGGATGTGACTCCACAACTCAATGTCATCCAACCGTTCAATCAGATGTTCAAGACCAACCTGATTCAGCACCTGTGCCGCTTCATTTTTGCTGACTTCCGGCATTGGATAACTCAGTGCCTGACGCAGACTACCTAATGGCAGATATGGTTTTTGCGAAAGGAACAGCGCTTGCGCATCTTGCGGGTAATACACCTGACCGGATGCATAAGGCCATAATCCAGCCAAGGTTCTCAGTAAGGTTGACTTACCACAACCAGATGGCCCTTGAATAAGTAGGGATTGCCCTGGCGACAGCGCCCAACTGGTAGCAGGCATTAACGCCATCCCATCCGGATGCGACACGCTGACATCGGCCAGTTTCAAATCGTGGCCTTTGCGATGTGGCTCGAGACGCGGGAGTTCTTCCGCATGTTGCAAACCCTGCTCAAAGGTGGCAAGACGGTCAACGACCGATTTCCAGCGTGCCAGATCGGTATAGCTGTCAATCAGTAGCGACATCGAACCTTGCACAATGCCGAATGC
>QKFI01000007.1 GCA_003251455.1 Tolumonas sp. | reverse complement strand
GTTGTGATTTCACGGATCAGTTTAGTAAACATTTTACCGCGCTTCGCATCCTGAGCTGCTTTGCGGTGTTTAATATTGGCCCACTTACTGTGACCTGCCATAACGAACTCCTGATAAGTTTCTTGATTTTGTGCTGACTATAGCAGCTTAAATGAGCGGGTAACGAGGTGACAGTATCAATCCATCACAAAAGCCGCGTTACCCGGAAAACAAATTACGCTTCGTTCTTCACTGTGGTTTGAATCGCCAATTCCGCCAGTTGTTGCGCATTTGCATGGCTTGGTGCATCAGTCATCAGACATGCTGCAGCCGTTGTTTTCGGGAATGCAATCACATCACGAATGTTGTCGGTACCAATCAGCAACATGGTCAAACGATCAAGACCAAATGCTAAACCTGCGTGTGGTGGTGTACCGAATTTCAATGCATCCAATAAGAAGCCAAATTTCTCTTTCTGTTCTGATTCAGAAATGCCAATGGTTCGGAACACGGCTTGTTGCATATCGCCACGGTGGATACGTACAGAACCGCCACCAACTTCATAACCATTAATGACCATGTCATACGCATTCGCATAAGAAGCTAATGGATTTGATTCCAGTTGTTCAGGTGTGAAATCTTTCGGTGCAGTGAATGGATGGTGCATTGCGGTAACACCACCTTCCCCATCCTCTTCGAACATTGGAAAATCAATTACCCACAGCGGTTTCCAGCTGTTTTCCACCAGACCCAAGTCACGGCCGACTTTCAAACGTAATGCACCAATGGCATCACAAACAATTTTCTTGCTGGCAGCACCAAAGAAAATGATGTCGCCATCCTGTGCGCCCGTACGAGTCAGAATTTCACGAACAATCTCATCGGACAGGAACTTGGCAACCGGAGACTGAACACCTTCCAGACCATTCGCAGCCTGATTGACCTTCATCCATGCCAGACCTTTCGCACCGTAAATACCAACAAATTGAGTATATTCATCAATTTGTTTACGGGAGAATTGTGCACCGCCCGGAACACGTAATGCAGCGACACGACCTTTCGGATCATTTGCCGGACCAGAGAATACAGCAAATTCGATGTCTTTGACCAAATCAGCAACATCAACCATTTCCATTGGAATTCGCAGATCTGGTTTATCTGAGCCATAACGACGCATTGCTTCATCGAAAGTCATGATTGGGAACTGACCTAAATCAACACCAATTACGTTCTGCCACAAGCCAGTGATCAGATTTTCCATCAGTTCACGAACTTGTTCTGCAGTCAGAAAAGAAGTTTCAACATCGATCTGAGTGAATTCAGGTTGGCGATCAGCACGTAAGTCTTCATCACGGAAACATTTCACGATCTGATAATAGCGATCAAAGCCGGACATCATCAGCAACTGTTTGAATAATTGTGGTGATTGTGGCAGCGCATAAAACTTACCTTTGTGCACACGACTTGGCACCAGATAATCACGCGCACCTTCTGGCGTTGCTTTGGTCAGCATTGGCGTTTCGATATCGAGGAAACCGTGCTCATCCATATAACGGCGAACAAAGCTGGTAATACGTGCACGTGTTTTGAGCGATGCAGCCATTTCCGGACGACGCAGATCCAGATAACGATATTTCAGACGTTGTTCTTCAGTGTTGGTCTGGTTGAAATCTAATGGCAGTGGTTCTGCACGGTTAATGATTTCTAAACCATGGGCAAACACTTCGATTTCACCAGTCGCCATGTCTTTATTGATCTGGCTATCAGGACGAGCACGAACAACACCCGTTACTTTAATGCAAAACTCATTACGCAGTTCTGAAGCCAATGCAAATGCTTCTGGTTTGTCCGGATCAAAGAAAACCTGAACAATCCCTTCGCGATCACGCATATCGATAAAAATCAGACCACCTAAATCCCGACGGCGGTGAACCCAACCACAGAGAGTCACAGTCTGTTCGACATGACGACTATTCACTTGACCACAGTAAACGCTACGCATGATTTTTTCCTATACTGAACTTATTACCCCGGTAAACACCGGGACTTTGTCTTTATTCTTTCGCGGCCGGACACCCTTTGCATCCGCCTTTATCCGTATCACAGGAAGCTAAATTTTTCTTAGTTCCAGTTTTAAAATCTGTTTCATACCAACCGCCACCTTTTAAGCGAAAACCAGGGGCAGAGAGTAATTTTTTCAAACTTGCCTGCGCACATTCCGGGCAATCAACCAACGGCGCATCAGACATTTTCTGGAGTTTCACAAGCTGATGGCCACAATGCGTACATTCGTACTGATACATCGGCATAGTGTGTCACCTACAATTAAATCCACAAAAGGGCAAGTATTATAGAGGAAAGTCTGAGCGCTGATAACTAGAAACACCATCCGGATGTTCAGTTAAATCACCTTTCGTGCATGTTTTACGCATGATCCGAAGCTGGAAATATAGTCAGTAGTTGAGTAACCAAGTAGAATATTGCGTCTTTGTTAATAGTGAGTCACCTAGCACATCCATGAGCAAGAAACTGCATATTAAAACCTGGGGCTGCCAGATGAACGAGTATGACTCGGCCAAGATGGTAGATTTATTGACCAGTTCATTGGGTTATGAAGTAACCGAGGAGGCAGAAGATGCCCAATTGTTGGTACTGAATACCTGTTCTATTCGTGAAAAAGCACAGGAAAAACTGTTCCACCAGCTCGGTCGTTGGAAAGAACTGAAAAAGAAAAACCCGGAACTCGTGATTGCCGTGGGTGGTTGCGTTGCATCTCAGGAGGGTGAAGCGATTCGCTCTCGCGCACATATCGTTGATGTCGTTTTTGGTCCGCAAACCCTTCACCGTTTACCTACCATGATCAAACAGGTTCAGGAAGGTAAAGGTGCGCAGGTGGATGTATCATTCCCTGAAATCGAAAAATTCGATAACTTGCCTGAGCCTCGCGCAGAAGGCCCAACAGCCTATGTATCCATCATGGAAGGCTGTTCAAAATATTGTACTTACTGCGTGGTGCCATATACCCGCGGTGAAGAAGTCAGCCGACCATTGGATGACGTGCTCTATGAAATTGCACAGTTGGCTGAACAAGGGGTGCGCGAAGTCAATCTGCTGGGGCAGAACGTAAATGCTTATCGTGGTCCAACGCATGATGGTGAGATTTGCTCATTCGCACAGTTACTACGACTAGTTGCCGCGATTGATGGTATTGACCGTATCCGTTACACCACCAGCCACCCGATCGAATTTACTGATGACATCATCGAGGTCTATAAAGATACACCGGAACTGGTGAGCTTCCTGCATCTGCCTGTGCAAAGCGGATCAGACAAGATCCTGACGATGATGAAGCGTCCGCACACAGCAATCGAATACAAATCGAAAATTCGTAAGCTGAAGGCTGCACGTCCGGATATTCTGATCAGTTCTGACTTCATCGTTGGTTTCCCTGGTGAATCTGATGACGACTTCGAAAAAACCATGCAACTGATTGAAGATATAAAATTTGACACCAGTTATAGCTTTATTTTCAGTCCTCGCCCTGGTACGCCAGCAGCAGATATGCCTGACGATACCCCACTGGATGTGAAAAAAGAGCGTTTATACCGTCTGCAAAACACCATCAACAATCAAGCGATGCAATACAGCCGCCAGATGCACGGCACCATTCAACGTATTCTGGTTGAAGGACCATCTCGCCATGACATCATGGAGTTGCGGGGTCGCACCGAGAACAATCGTGTCGTAAACTTTGAAGGTGATGCGCGTTTAATCGGTCAGTTTGTGGATGTTGAAATCACTGAGGCATTACCTCATTCCTTAAGAGGTACAATCATCCGCACTGAAGACGAAATGGATTTACGCCAGTCAGTGAAACCTTCAGAAATTCTGGCTCGCCGCCCTGATGGCGTTGCAGATGAATTAGGCGTTGCGCAGTTTCGTCCATAATATTACTGCAAAGGCCGTCAAATGACGGCCTGTTCTATTATAAGAGGCCTATTTTGAGTCGACATATCTCTACGTTGGATATTCATCTAGAACCTGCAGACAGCCAACGATTAGCCAGCCTGTGTGGTCCTTTCGACGATAACATCAAACAAATTGAACGCCGTATGGGCGTTGAAATCATTTACCGGAATAATCATTTTCAAGTGGTTGGTAAAGGAAATGTTGCACAGGTCGTTGTCGATTTACTGAAGCGGCTCTATGTCGAAACTTTGCCTGTAAAAGGACAAAAAGTCGCGGATGTCACCCCCGATCAGGTTCATCTTGCAATTCAGGAATGTCATTTCTTAGAGCAGGGTGAAGATGAACCGGCAAGTGATATTCCCTACGGGAAAGAATCAAACATTAAAACCAAGCGCGGCATGGTAAAACCCCGTTCGCCAAATCAGGCGCAATATATCAATAATATTGTTGTCCATGATATTACGTTCGGTATTGGCCCTGCAGGTACTGGTAAAACCTATCTTGCGGTTGCGGCTGCCGTTGACGCGTTAGAACGTCAGGAGATCCGTCGTATCCTGTTAACTCGCCCAGCCGTTGAAGCTGGTGAGAAACTTGGTTTCCTGCCGGGAGATTTAAGTCAGAAGGTTGATCCTTATTTACGCCCGCTTTATGACGCACTTTTCGAAATGTTGGGTTTTGAACGTGTTGAAAAACTCATCGAACGCAACGTCATTGAAATCGCCCCGCTCGCCTATATGCGTGGTCGAACCCTGAATGACGCATTTATTATTCTCGATGAAAGCCAGAATACGACCGTTGAGCAAATGAAAATGTTCCTGACACGTATCGGCTTTAACTCTAAAGCAGTCATTACCGGTGACATCACCCAGATCGATTTACCCCGCAATGTAAAATCTGGTCTGCGCCATGCCATTGAAATTCTGAATGGTGTCGAAGGGCTATCATTCAACTTTTTCCAATCGACCGATATCGTTCGTCATCCAGTTGTCGCACGAATCGTGCAAGCTTATGAAAAACACGATCAACAAAAAATGGCTGAGCAAAAAGCCCGCGAGGACTCTGCATCATGAGCGTAACCTTAGACTTACAAATCGCAAGTGAAAATGAGCAGGGTTTGCCAACTGAAGATCAATTTCAACACTGGCTGGATACAGCGGTACTCCCGTTTCAGGAAGAGGCTGAAGTTACCATTCGTATTGTTGATGAAGCGGAAAGCCATGAGCTGAACCTGACTTACCGAGGAAAAGATAAACCAACCAACGTATTATCTTTTCCCTTTGAATGCCCACCAGGTGTAGAAGACTTTCCATTATTAGGCGATTTAATCATCTGCCGGCAAGTCGTTGAACAGGAAGCTAAAGAACAAAACAAAACTTTAGATTCCCACTGGGCGCACATGGTGATTCATGGTAGCTTGCATTTACTCGGCTATGACCATATAGAAGAGGAAGAAGCGGAAGAGATGGAATCGCTGGAAAAAGAATTCATGCAATCTCTCGGCTTTCCGGATCCCTATATTGATGATGAGATTTAAGGACTAACAACATCATGAGTGACGAGCAGCCTCATAATAACCCCGGTTCTCCTAAAAGATGGCTGGAAAAACTGAGCCATCTGTTTCAAGGAGAACCCAAAGACCGTCATGATTTGGTCGAGGTTATACAGGATGCAGAAGAACGTGAAGTCATTGATCAAGATACGAAAACAATGATTGAAGGCGTTCTTGAAGTTTCTGAATTGCGGGTACGGGATATTATGATTCCCCGCACACAGATGATTACGATCCGTCGCGATCAACCTGTATCTTCATTTCTGCCATTAATTATTAAATCCGCACATTCTCGTTTTCCAGTTATTAACGAAGATAAAGATCATGTGGATGGTATTTTGCTGGCGAAAGATCTGTTGCCTTATGGATTCGGACTGAGCGAAGAACAGTTTGAGTTTGACAAAATTTTACGCCCTGCCGTCGTCGTTCCGGAAAGTAAACGTGTTGACCGGTTATTAAAGGAATTTCAGCAGCAACGTTACCATATGGCGATCGTGGTTGATGAGTTTGGCAGCGTGTCCGGATTGGTCACCATTGAAGATATTCTTGAGTTGATTGTAGGTGAAATCGAAGATGAATATGACGATGAAACCCAGAATCAACCATCTATCCGCGAGCTGAATGATCGCACCTATTCCATCAGTGCGCTGACCTCCATTGAAGAGTTCAATGAATTCTTTGACAGTGGATTTAGAGATGATGATGTAGATACAGTCGGCGGTCTGGTGATGCATGCTTTTGGTCATCTTCCAAAGCGTGGCGATGAAATTGAACTTGATGGCTTTAATTTTAAAATTCTGCAGGTAGACCGTCGTCGTCTTATCCAAATTCAAGTGACATTACCTGAAGTACAGGAAACAAATGAACTGGAATAATTCAAGTCACCGTTACCAATCCCACTCAAAATACGCTCTCTGGAGCGTATTATTTTTTGGTGCGTTGCTTTCTTTTGCGTTTGCCCCCTACAAATGGTGGCCATTAGCTTTCATTTCAATGGCGGGTTTGTTGTATTTTCTGGAAAACATTTCCCCTAAAGCAGCGTTCAAACTGACATGGCTTTTTGCGATGGCCATGAATCTGCCTAGTTTGTGGTGGATCCACGTCAGTATGACTGAATTTGGTGGATTACCACTCCCCGTTGCTTTCCTTCTGGTTGCGCTACTTTGTAGTTATCTCTCTTTATATCCAGCGATTGCAGCCTGGCTACTCAACCGATTTTTTCCAAAATCAGGTTATGTCCGTCTACTCCTCGTCTTTCCGGTCTTGTGGTTATTTAGTGACTGGGCGATTGGTCATATCCTGACGGGCTTCCCATGGATGTGGTTGGGTTATAGCCAGATCGACAACTGGCTCACTGGCTATGCCCCAATATTCGGGGTACAGGGCGTCACGCTTGCAGTTGTCCTTTCCGCGGCAACACTCTTGCTGTTTATTCAGAACCGACAGCTTTTATGGCTTCTGATCCCTGCCTTTTTATTTGTGATCGGTTATGGGCTGCAAACTCAGCGTTGGACAACCGAGGGCGATGAAGTTGATTTTGCACTCGTCCAGGGAAACATTGCACAATCACTGAAGTGGGATCCAAACAATATCAAACCAACACTGGTTCGTTATCTGGATCTGACTCGGGCTAATAATGATGCAGATATTGTCATCTGGCCAGAATCAGCGATCCCTGCGCTAGAAAACGAAATGCGCGAATTCATGATCAATATTGATGATGCCATGCGCAGCCAGCACATCGGCTTTATCACTGGCATCCAGTATTACGATCAAAGCGAAGATCATTATTATAATGCCGTGATTGGAAGTGGCTTAATCGATAAGGATGGCCATCAAACCTACCAGTATGGTCAGAAGAATCGCTGGTATAAGGCACATCTTGTCCCAGTCGGCGAATTTGTCCCTTTTGGTGACCTCCTACGTCCGATTGCCCCATTCTTTAATATGCCGATGTCGTCTTTTAGTGCCGGTAATGAAGTTCAACCGAATATTCTTTCCAAAGGCTATCGTTTCGCGACAGCCATCTGCTATGAAACAGAATTCTCTGAAGAAATGCGCAAGAACATTCATACGGATACACAATTTCTTGTGAATGTATCAAATGATTCGTGGTTTGGTTCATCAGATGGCCCGTTACAACACATGGAAATTGCAAGAATGCGCGCAATGGAATTTGGCAAACCGCTGTTAAGAGCAACAAATAGTGGTGTCACAGTTGCCTTCGACGGTAAAGGCCATACGCTCGGTATCATTCCACAATTTAAGGAAGGCGTGTTACGCGTCAAGACGAAAGCAACTACAGGTACAACACCTTATACCCAGTGGGGCTCCATTCCTTTGATCGGGTTCTGTATTTTAAGTCTGCTGACGAGTATATTCTTACGCCGCAGATAACATTACATCCAATGCGCATTTAAAAACGGGTAACCTTCTGGTTACCCGGTAAGCATTCAACGAGAACTCATTCATCAAGTCTCGATATCACCTGATCAACACCGATTACTTTTAGCAATTCCTGATATTTCTCTTTTGAACCTTACCCCAGAATCAATCCAAATTTTCACGAGATAAGATGATGATAAAGCGCTTCTTTTATTCTCAATCGTCTGGATTGCAGGGATTGCAATTGCGCCGTAATGTCTTCACCAGATAAAAAACGGATCTGCTCATCAATGACGTAAAAATCATTTACTAATGCTGCAAATGCCGGATTAGATTGATGTAATTCATCAAAGCGAGCTTCGAGTTCAGGAAATTCATTCCGAAGAGAATAAGGCATCATAAGACCTCCAACTTGCAGGTCTTATGACTATAGTCGATTTTGATTAATTTATGTTCGAATCTATTTATTCCGATACAAGTTTCAACGCATCTAATAATACGTTTACACCGGCACCTTTTTTAGGTGCTTCTTCACTCAAATGTCGACGCCATGCTCTTGCACCAGGAACCCCTTGGAATAACCCTAACATATGACGAGTGATATGGGATAAATAACCACCCTGAGCTAAGTGAGATTCTATATATGGAACCATTAATTCTACAATTTGATGTCTGGTTAGGTGATTCGCTGGTTTACCAAAAAGCATTTCATCAACTTTCGATAAAATAAAAGGATTTTGATAAGCTTCACGTCCCATCATGACACCATCAAGATGCTCCAAATGCGTCAAAGCATCCGTCAGCGAAGTTACACCGCCATTAATTGCAATGGTTAACTCAGGATAATCTTGCTTCAACTGATATACACGCGGGTAATCGAGTGGGGGAATCTCACGATTTTCTTTTGGACTCAAACCATTCAGCCATGCTTTTCGAGCATGAACAATAAAAGTATGACATCCTGCATTTTTGACAGTCTCAATAAACTGGCATAGAAATTCGTACGAATCTAAATCATCAATCCCGATTCGGGTTTTTACCGTAACAGGGATTGAAACCTTGTCTTGCATTGCTGAAACACATTCACCAACCAACTGTGCAGATGCCATCAGACAAGCGCCGAATCGTCCATTCTGGACGCGGTCAGAAGGACAACCGACATTAAGATTGATTTCATCGTATCCACGTTGTTGAGCAATCAAGGCACTTTGCGCTAAATCTTTCGGATCTGACCCACCAAGCTGTAATGCCACAGGATGCTCTGCTTCATTAAAAGCTAAATAGTCACCTTTCCCAAACAAGATCGCCCCTGTTGTCACCATCTCTGTATACAACAAAGTATCTTTCGTCATGATGCGATGGAAATAACGACAATGACGATCAGTCCAATCCAGCATTGGAGCAATGGAGAAACGATTAGAAACAGTGTTTTGTAAAGCGCTCAAAGGTATCACCCGGTGTACGATAGAAGAAGCAACAAGAATTCTTGCGGGCTGGTAATGGTACTGAAGAAAAATGTGATTGCAACTTAAACAGAAGAATAAATCACAATGAAAAAATGATTGTTAACTACCGATAAACCGAAGGTATGTTAGAGTTAGTATTATATAAAAGGATAAGTTGTAAGATGTGCGCGGAATTTGTAAATCCATTTTTGCTATCGTTGATGAACGTCATGGGCACAATGGCATAATTAGAACTGAAGCCAGGCACACCAACAACCATAAATGATGAAGTAACTGACATCATCCGGACTTAATTATGATTGGTAAACTGATTCGTAGAGCGTTTATTGTTTTCTTTGTCATGTTATTGCTGTCAAAAATCAATTTACAGACATCAATTTATGAAGCGGATAAAAATAGCCTAGAGATCATTTTTCCCTTATGGAAAACAAATACTCCTTGGCTATATTTCTATTGGACACCAGGCACAGTCAGCTGGAATCCACCATTTAATGGTTAAAAAGAGAACTACTCGTTCTCTTTTTATTGATATTCCATAATCACACGAGAAGTCAATTTCGTGATGAGCTCGTAAGGAATTGTACCAATAGCGTTTGATACAAGCTCAACAGGCAATCCTTTTCCCCATAATGTGACTTCATCACCGACCTGATCTTTCGCATCTGGCCCCAAATCGACCGTCACCATATCCATGGAAACCCGGCCAACCAGCGGTACAATTCGATCATTGATTAAGACGGGAACACCTGAAGGTGCCATTCTTGGATAACCGTCGCCATAACCGATAGCAACCACACCAATTTTAGTGTCCTGTTCCGAACGCCAGGTTGCACCATAACCAACAGTTTCTCCCGCTTTCAACGTTCTGACTGCAAGTAATGTTGTTTTCAGTGTCATCGCCGGTTTTAAACCAAGCGCGTTTCCTGTTTGATCGTTAAATGGTGAAACACCATACATCATGATTCCTGGTCGAACCCATTCTGCATGTGCATCCGGCCATGCAATAATACCAGCTGAACTCGCTAAAGAATGCTCGCCTTGATACTTCGTTGTTAACTCATTAAATAAGGCGATTTGTCGAGTTGTTGCATCGTTATTAACTTCATCAGCACAACTGAAGTGTGTAATGAAATTAAATGGTTGCATGACATTTTTACACACCTGCAAGCGCTTACAAAAAGCATCAACCTCTTCGGGTCTTACCCCTAATCGATGCATTCCGGTATCCAACTTTAACCAGACCGATACAGGATGAGGTAAATCCATTGTTTCCAGAGCAACAAGTTGTTCTTCCGAATGAACCGCAGTCTGAAGATGATTCGCTGCAAGGACTGGTAAATCATCCGGGCTGAAAAAACCTTCCAGTAATATGACTGGTTTCACGATACCAGCCGAACGCAATGCCAACGCTTCTTCTAATCTCGCAACCGCAAATGCATCTGCATGTGAGTGTAATGATTTTGCTACTGGTACCAGACCATGACCATATGCATTTGCTTTTACCACCGCCACAACTCGCGTATGCGCAGGGATAAGGGAACGGACAACCTGCAGATTCTGTTGCATTGCATGCATATCGATCTGCGCCGTCGCACTTTTCATGAGAGAACCTTAATAATCGTCATTAAATGCCGGACCGGCATAATTATCAAAACGGGAATATTGCCCCTGAAAGGTTAAACGGACTTTACCAATCGGACCATTACGTTGTTTACCGATGATAATCTCAGCAATCCCTTTATCCGGACTGTCATCGTGATACACCTCATCACGATAAATGAACATAATTAAATCGGCATCCTGCTCGATAGAACCTGATTCACGCAGATCAGAGTTTACAGGACGTTTATCCGAACGCTGTTCAAGACTACGGTTTAGCTGGGAGAGCGCGATAACCGGTACCTCA
This sequence comes from Tolumonas sp., assembly GCA_003251455.1. Classification (GTDB taxonomy): domain Bacteria; phylum Pseudomonadota; class Gammaproteobacteria; order Enterobacterales; family Aeromonadaceae; genus Tolumonas. The sequence continues at coordinate 17,249 of QKFI01000007.1, read as the reverse complement.
AGTTCTTTTGCTAAGGCTTTTAATGAACGAGAGATTTCCGCGATTTCTAAAGTACGGTTTTCACTTAAAGAAGGCACTCGCATCAGCTGAAGGTAATCAACCATAATCATACTGAGGCCGCCATGTTCTCGTGCAATTCTCCGAGAACGGGAACGAAGTTCTGTTGGCGTAAGTCCGGAAGCATCGTCTATATACAGCTTTCCTTTTTCGAGCAACATACCCATAGTCGAGGATAGCCGCCCCCAATCATCATCATCAAGCTGGCCTGTTCTCACTCGGTTCTGTTCGATACGACCAAGTGAAGCAAGCATCCTCATAATGATTTGTTCGGAAGGCATCTCAAGTGAAAATATCAGCGCTGGTTTGTCAGAAGTTAATGCCGCATGCTCACATAAGTTCATCGCAAATGTAGTTTTACCCATCGAAGGACGAGCAGCCACGATAATAAGGTCTGAAGGCTGAAAACCGGCTGTCATTTTATCGAGATCAGTATAACCACTCGATACCCCTGTCACACCATTATGTGGTTTATGAAAAAGTTCTTCGATCTTATCGACGGTTTTTTCCAATAAAACACGAAGCGGCTGTGGGCCTTCGGTATTACTTGTACGCTGTTCTGCGATTTTGAAAACTTTGGTTTCAGCCAGATCCAATAAATCAGCAGCATCTCGTCCTTGTGGATCAAAACCTGATTCAGCGATCTCATTGGCAACCGCAATCATCTCCCGCACCACGGCGCGCTCTCGCACGATTTCAGCATATGCAGAGATATTCGCCGCGCTTGGTGTAATTCGTGCGATTTCAACTAAATAGGCAAATCCACCGACAGTATCAAGCTGTTCATTAATCTCCAGCTCTTCCTGTAAGGTGATTAAATCGATAGGTTGACCTTTTTCGACGAGACGCGTCATCGCCTGAAAAATCAAACGATGAGGACGACTGTAAAAGTCAAAGTCGACAACGCGTTCACTAACCCGATCCCATGCCTGATTATCAAGTAACAAGCCACCAAGGACAGATTGTTCCGCTTCAAAAGAATGAGGCGGTAACTTTAATTGTTCGACGTTATGTTCTTTTTTACCAGAAGTTGATGCAGGCATGACCAGAGAGTACCAATCTGAATAACGAGCACATTATTAAACTTTTTGTGACTCAGTGGAACTGAAAGTGAATATAAATGAGATTTAGAAAAGGATGGCGCATCCGAGAGGATTCGAACCTCTGACCGCTCGGTTCGTAGCCGAGTACTCTATCCAGCTGAGCTACGGATGCACAGAGTATTTTGTAGGGAAATAAATATCAATAATAAAATGGCGCATCCGAGAGGATTCGAACCTCTGACCGCCCGGTTCGTAGCCGGGTACTCTATCCAGCTGAGCTACGGATGCATAGAGTAAAAACTTGAGTGAAATAGATGGCGCATCCGAGAGGATTCGAACCTCTGACCGCCCGGTTCGTAGCCGGGTACTCTATCCAGCTGAGCTACGGATGCACAGAGTAAATATAACACGTCAAAAATAAAATGGCGCATCCGAGAGGATTCGAACCTCTGACCGCTCGGTTCGTAGCCGAGTACTCTATCCAGCTGAGCTACGGATGCGCAGGTTGCAATGGCGGTGAGGGAGGGATTCGAACCCTCGATGCAGCTTTTGACCGCATGCTCCCTTAGCAGGGGAGTGCCTTCAGCCTCTCGGCCACCTCACCGTTGCGGGGGCAGATAATACTTTGCCACGAAAATATGTCAAACAATTTTTATTGTGTTTGTGCTCGACCGTTCAGGTAGTGAGCAATTTCATGATTTATTTAGTATAGATACAATAAAGGCGGTAAAAACCGCCTTTATTGAGGAATCAACGGAGCATAAACTCAGTAAGATTGTTGTTCGCCTTCACCGTCTTTTTCTGACTGAATTCGCATGTAAATTTCTTCACGATGAACAGAAACATCTTTAGGTGCATTCACCCCAATGCGAACCTGATTACCTTTCACACCTAACACAGTTACTGTGACTTCATCACCAATCATCAGGGTTTCGCCTACACGGCGAGTCAGTATCAGCATTCATTAGCTCCTTTAATTTTCATCCGGAAGAACATTCCGGCGATAAATACTAATGTGCGGTTTAAACCGTACTATTTCAAGTCTAGTTCAGTAAATTAAATCACTGAATCATTATGAATCAAAAATATGCCAAAATAAAAAAACAAGCGGCACTCAAACGAATACCGCTTGTTCCTATCCGGCTAAAACGCTATTACAGACGTTCTTCTAACCAAGGTTGAACAGATTTCAATGCGCCTGGTAAAGCATTCACATCTGTACCACCGGCTTGAGCCATATCAGGACGACCACCACCTTTACCACCGACCTGTTGTGCAACCAGGTTTACCAACTCCCCTGCTTTCACTTTCGATGTTAAATCTGCAGTGACACCAGCAATCAGGCTCACTTTCCCTTCATTTACCGCAGCTAATAACAGAACAGCTGATTCCAAACGATTTTTCAAATCATCCATTGTCGTACGCAATGCTTTTGCATCGACACCATCTAACTGAGAAATCAGAACTTTCTGTCCATTAATATCTACAACCTGTGACAACAGATCACTACCCGCTTGTGACGCTAGTTTAGCTTTTAACGTTTCAATTTCACGTTCAAGTAATCTGCTGCGTTCCTGCATTTGACGAATTTTGCTAACAACAGACAAGTGGTCTGATTTTACAATCGCAGCCGCTTCGTCCAGTTGTTCGCCTAACTGGTGAATATGCGCTAAAGCAGCTTCACCAACGACGGCTTCAATACGACGGACACCAGCAGCAATACCTGATTCAGTGATGATTTTAAAGAAACCAATATCACCCGTGTGTTTAGCATGTGTACCACCACAAAGCTCGGTAGAAAACTCACCCATCTTGATGACCCGAACTTCATCACCATATTTCTCACCAAACAACGCCATCGCACCAGTTGCTTTTGCATCGTCCAGTGACATCAGTTTAGTCTCGATAGAGTCATTACGGCGAATTTCAGCATTCACTTCATGTTCGATCTGACGCAATGTTGCCGCAGGAATCGCTTCGAAGTGAGAGAAGTCAAAACGTAAACGCTCCGGACCAACCAAAGATCCTTTCTGAGCCACATGCTCACCCAGAATCCGGCGCAACACTTCATGCAATAGATGCGTTGCTGAATGATGTAATGCTGTAGATTCACGACGTGTCGCATCAACTAATGCATCAACAGTTTGACCTGTTTTAAATTCGCCCTGTTCGACAAAACCCTTGTGGATAATTGCTGTACCCAATTTTTGGGTATCGGTTACGGCGAATAAAGCATTACCTTGACGTAATAAGCCGGTATCTCCAATTTGACCACCGGATTCGGCATAGAATGGGGTTTCATCTAAAACAATAAGTGCCTGATCACCCGCTTTTAATGTTTCGACAGAATCATCCTGAACATAAATAGCAGTGATAGTCGCTGAGTCTGAGGTTTTTTCATAACCACAGAATTCTGAAGTCTGTTCGATTTTCAGCTGTTTGTTGTAATCAACTGCAAAACTGGATGCATCTTTCGCGCGTGCACGCTGTTTTTCCATTTCCGCATTAAAACCAGCTTCATCGATTGTATAGTCACGATCGCGAACGACGTCTGCAGTTAAATCAGCTGGAAAACCATAAGTATCATAGAGTTTAAATACTACGGCACCCGGAATTTCTTTCGCATCACCTAATCGTGCTAATTCATCTTCCAACAAGGCCAGACCACGATCCAAGGTACGAACAAACTGTTCTTCTTCCAGTTTCAGCACGCGTTCAACAACTGGCTGTTGACTCTTCAGATCTGGGTAAGCCTCACCCATTAGTTCTACTAAAGTAGCAACCAAACGATAGAAGAAGGTGTCTGTTGCGCCCAATTTTCGACCATGACGAACAGCACGACGAATAATACGGCGCAATACATAACCACGACCTTCATTTGATGGCATCACACCATCACTGATCAGGAATGAACAGGAACGAATGTGATCCGCAATGACGCGCAACGATTTATTTTCCAGATCCTGGGTGCCGACAATTGCCGCCGCTTGCTTAATCAATGTCTGGAAAATATCAATTTCATAATTTGAATGGACATGTTGCATGATCGCAGCAATACGTTCGATCCCCATTCCGGTATCAACCGATGGTTTTGGCAATGGTTCTAAGGTGCCATCTGCATGACGATTAAATTGCATAAAGACCAGGTTCCAGATCTCGATGTAACGATCGCCATCTTCTTCTGGTGAACCAGGTGGGCCGCCCCATACATCCGCGCCATGGTCATAGAAAATTTCAGTGCATGGACCACAAGGACCTGTGTCACCCATCTGCCAGAAGTTAGATTTTGCACCTAAACGAACAATACGATCTTTGGGTACGCCAATTTGGGTGGCCCAAATTTCTGCAGCTTCATCATCATCCAGATAAACAGTCACCCACAAGCGATCTTTCGGTAACTGTAAGGCTTCAGTCAGGAATCCCCACGCAAAACGGATTGCGTCGGTTTTGAAATAATCACCAAAACTGAAGTTCCCCAACATTTCAAAGAAAGTGTGGTGACGCGCAGTATAACCAACATTATCCAGGTCATTGTGTTTACCACCAGCGCGTACACAACGTTGGGCTGTGGCAGCTCGTGTATAAGGACGGATATCGCCACCAAGGAATACATCCTTGAATTGGTTCATCCCTGCGTTGGTAAATAATAATGTCGGGTCGTTATGTGGAACCAGAGAACTGGAATCAACGACCTGATGTCCCTGAGAATGGAAATAATCGAGAAACGCCTTGCGGATCTCCGATGTGGTCATTTGCATGAAAAAACCTGCTTTCTACAAAATAATTCGTGGATGATGGTCATCTGTCCGGATTACTCATTCCTTGGTAGCAGACAGACTTATGGTGGTCATACTGTAAAATTTATCGTTCGCAAAGTAAAACGCTGCGGCAAATTATCTCATATTTCCGAGGATTTCTTTTGTTCGATACATCTTTTTATTTGATCGGGAAGAAATCCTTTCCGCAAAAGGAATTGTTGTAATTTCAGCTGATCAGCGGCATCTTTCACTGAAGGATTTTTTTTATCCACCCAGCGGCGAACACTATCCTGCCAATCTAATTTTGCTTTCACTAAACATTCTCGAGCTAGATTTTGAGTTATCCCCTTTTGTTGTAACTCGAGAATAATACGTCGTGGACCATAACCAGCAAGATAACGACCTCGGATATAACATTCCGTAAACCGCTGATCATCAACCCACTGTTTTTCAATACATTGATTAATTACGGCCTCAATTTCCTGCTGGGAATAATATTGTCGTAATTTCTGAGAAAGCTCATGAACACTGTACTCACGTCGTGCGAGTAATTTTAATGCTCGAGATAAAGCGGAAGGCGGATTTCTCTTACTAAACATCTTCGATTGCGTATAAAAGAAAAGGCTACGTCTGTAGCCTTTTCTATTGATAACTTAGATATCATCTGAAAGTGACAGCGAGTCTAATTCATCATCTGATGGTTCGAAATCATTTGATATTGCAGCAGGGGTTGATTCATCTGCCGGTTGCTGTGGCGACAAGAGTAAATCACGGATTTTTTTCTCAATATCACCTGCTACGGCGACATTCTCTTTCAGATATTTCATCACGTTTGCCTTACCCTGACCAATTTTATCGCCATTGTAAGAATACCAAGCGCCTGATTTATCGATAAATTTGCATTTAACACCCAGATCAACCAACTCGCTTTCTTTTGAAATGCCTTCACCATACATGATCTGGAAATCAGCTTGTTTAAATGGTGGTGCAACTTTGTTTTTTACAACTTTGACTCTGGTTTCGTTACCAACGATCTCATCACCATCTTTAATCGCACCAGTACGGCGGATATCCAGACGCACTGAGGCATAGAATTTGAGCGCGTTACCGCCTGTGGTTGTTTCAGGGTTACCAAACATCACGCCGATCTTCATACGAATTTGGTTAATGAAGATACACAAGCAATTGGCATTTTTGATATTACCAGTTAGTTTACGTAAGGCCTGAGACATCAGGCGAGCCTGTAAACCGACGTGGGAATCCCCCATTTCACCTTCGATTTCTGCTTTTGGTGTTAATGCAGCAACCGAGTCAACAATGATGACATCAACCGCACCAGAACGAACCAGCATGTCGCAAATTTCTAACGCTTGCTCCCCGGTATCAGGCTGAGAAACTAATAAGTCATCGACTTTAACACCTAACTTCGCGGCATAGATCGGGTCAAGCGCATGCTCCGCATCAATGAAGGCACAGGTTTTACCCAATTTTTGAGCCTGAGCAACAACCTCTAATGTCAGCGTTGTTTTACCTGAGGATTCTGGACCAAAAATCTCGATGATACGGCCCATTGGTAAACCACCAATTCCTAAGGCAATATCCAGACTCAGTGAACCGGTTGAAATCGCTTCAACATCTAATGTCTGGGTATCTCCCAGACGCATAATTGAGCCTTTACCAAATTGTTTTTCAATTTGACCGAGCGCTGCAGCCAAAGCTTTTTCTTTATTCTGGTCCATTGTCTTCCTCATAACGTGAGCACGTTAATTATTAAGAAGCATAATACTGGTTATTCATACAGTATCAAGTATTTTATTTACTGTATGATAACAATCCTTGCAATGCTTCACGAATTGCTTGTGAACGTACAGCATCTCTATCGCCGGGAAAGACGAAACAACGCGCCGCTTTGTCACCTTGTTTGGTTTGCCATGCGATCCAGACTGTACCGACTGGCTTTTCAGCTGTTCCGCCTGTAGGACCAGCAATGCCACTAATTGCAACCGCAATATTTGCTTGAGAATGAGCTAAGACACCAGCTGTCATTTCAAGCACAACCGCTTCACTTACTGCACCGAACTGGATGAGTGACTCAGTGGAAACACCAAGCATCTGTTGTTTGGCTTCATTGGTATAGGTCACAAAAGCACGATCAAACCATCCTGAACTTCCAGAGATAGCTGTGATCGCGTATGCTACTCCTCCGCCAGTACAAGATTCTGCGGTAGCCGCCATCCAGTTTTTAGGGCTCAACGCTTGCCCTAATTGTCGGGCTAATTCGATAATATCTTCTTGCATGTCTAATCCCTTAACTCAATCAGAACTCATTATGCAGTCAGCATCTTCTATACCTCAAGTCTCAAACAATCATACACCGATGATGCAACAATACCTTGCATTGAAGGCACAGCATCCTGACATTCTGCTGTTTTACCGCATGGGTGATTTCTATGAGTTATTTTATGATGATGCGCGGAAAGCCTCTGATTTATTGGATATTACCCTGACAAAACGCGGCCAATCCGCAGGTCAACCGATCCCAATGGCAGGTATTCCATATCATGCTGTCGAAGGCTATCTGAGCCGCTTGGTTCAGTTAGGAGAATCTGTTGCTATTTGCGAACAAATTGGTGATCCGGCAACGAGCAAAGGTCCAGTTGAGAGAAAAGTAGTCCGAATTGTTACCCCCGGGACCGTGACAGATGAAGCATTGCTGAATGATCGCCAAGATAATTTAATTGTTGCACTCGATTATAAAGCACCACATTTCGGTTTAGCGGTAATGGATGTTTCGACAGGCCGTTTCGTTGTGAATCAATTAATCAGAGAAGAAAGCCTTTTAGCTGAATTACAGCGTTTTAATCCTGCGGAGATTCTATATTCAGAAGATTTTTGCTATCTGCCATTGATTGAACAACGTAAGGGGTTACGGCGTCGACCTGCGTGGGAGTTTGAATTTTCTACGGCTTATCATCTGTTATGCCAGCAATTCAACACACAGGATTTACGTGGGTTTGGTATTGATGAACATCATATTGCGATTCAGGCTTCGGGAGCATTACTGCAATATGTGAAAGATACACAACGCACTGCACTACCCCATATTCGTTCTATTCAACTTGAATCAAATGACCAAATGGTCGTGATGGATGCTGCAACACGCAGAAATCTTGAGTTAACCGTAAATTTATCGGGAACCACTGACAACACGCTGGCTGATATTTTAGATCATGCTGCAACGCCGATGGGAAGCCGATTATTAAAACGATGGTTACATCAACCCATTCGACAACATGCGGTCATTCTGTACCGTCAAAGCATTATTAAAACCATTCACCATCATGCGATCAGTGATGAATTAATTTCAGTCTTAAAACAAATCGGCGATATTGAACGTATTCTCGCTCGATTAGCATTGCGATCCGCTCGTCCTCGAGACCTCAGTCGTTTAAGAAACGCATTTGAATTATTACCAGCGTTACAGGATGTGCTCAAATACGATGAAACGTTTAAACACCTGGCAACCGATATTAATACCTATCCAGATCTGTTTGATTTGCTGTCTCGGGCCATCGTAGAAAACCCACCGGTCATCATTCGTGATGGTGGTGTATTTGCAGAAGGTTACAACGACGAATTAGATGAACTGCGTGATCTGGAAAGTGGCGCAACACGTTATCTGGAAAAACTCGAACTTCGGGAACGCGAACGAACTGGGATTTCAACACTCAAAGTCAGCTATAACAAAGTGCACGGCTTTTATATTGATGTCACCAAGGCAAATTCACATTTGGTACCTGCAGATTATGTTCGCCGTCAAACGCTGAAAAATAACGAACGCTATCTGATTCCAGAGCTAAAAGAATATGAGGAAAAAGTACTAACAGCGCAAAGCCGGGCTCTCGCATTGGAAAAACAATTGTATGAGGAATTGCTGGATTTGCTTTTACCTCATCTGAATATATTGCAACTCACCGCGAATGCAGTTGCTGAACTGGATGTATTTACGACCTTTGCTGAACGAGCAGAGACACTGAATTACCACTGCCCGGAACTGGCAGATTCTCCAATCATTGAAATAAAACAGGGTAGACATCCTGTTGTCGAACAAAATACAACGACCCCATTTATTGCCAATGATTTAATGCTCAATCATGAACGTAAAACATTAATTATTACAGGTCCCAATATGGGGGGCAAATCAACCTATATGCGACAAACTGCACTCATTGTGTTGTTAGCGCATATTGGTGCATTTGTTCCTGCCGAATCAGCAGTTATTGGCCCCGTTGATCGAATATTTACTCGTATCGGCGCATCCGATGATCTTGCTTCTGGCCGTTCGACATTTATGGTTGAAATGACTGAAACAGCCAATATCCTGCATAATGCAACGTCTAATAGCTTGGTTCTGATGGACGAAATTGGCCGGGGCACAAGCACCTACGATGGATTATCTCTGGCATGGGCATGCGCTGAGCAACTCAGCCTGAAATTGAATGCTTACACATTATTTGCGACCCATTATTTCGAGCTCACTCAGTTAGCAGAGCAAGCTACAGGAATCGTCAACGTCCACTTCGATGCGATCGAACATGGTGATTCTGTTGCATTTCTACATACCGTTCAGGAAGGTGCAGCAAACCGTTCGTATGGTATTCAGGTGGCGGCATTAGCCGGTGTCCCGCGCGATGTTCTGGGAAAGGCGAAGATTAAATTGCATGAACTGGAAAGCAGAGATCACCTGATTGCGCCTGCAAAAAATGAAACGCCGCCATCGCAGCCTGAATCAGCAATTTCAGAACTAGCACTCAATCTCCTTGCTGAATTGGATCCGGATCAGCTATCACCAAGAGATGCGTTAGATTGGTTGTATAAACTGAAATCGATGTTATAAAAAAACCGGCTACATAGCCGGTTTTTTTATCTTGAACTTAATCCAACTGGAATAAGGTTTCTGAAGAAAGTCCCTGTTGCATCAGCATTTCTTTCAATCGTCTTAATCCTTCCACTTGGATCTGTCTGACACGTTCACGAGTCAAACCAATTTCTTCACCAACTTGCTCAAGTGTTGCTGGCTCATATCCTAACAACCCGAATCGTCTTGCAAGTACTTCTCGTTGTTTTGGATTTAATTGTTCCAGCCAGCTCACAATACTTGCCTGCATATCATTGTCCTGAGTTTGCTCTTCAGGGCAATTCATATGATCATCAGTCAAAATATCGATAAGAGACTTATCACCATCACCTGCAATTGGTGTATCTACAGAACAAATTTTTTCGTTCAGTTTCAACATCCTGGATACTTCATCGACAGGTTTATCCAGAATAGAAGCAATTTCTTCTGCGGTAGGTTCGTGATCTAAGCGTTGCGCTAATTCACGGGCAGTCCGCAGATAAACATTCAATTCTTTCACAACATGAATTGGTAAACGAATGGTACGGGTTTGGTTCATGATCGCCCGTTCAATCGTCTGGCGGATCCACCAGGTAGCATAAGTTGAAAAACGGAAGCCGCGTTCCGGGTCAAATTTTTCAACTGCTCGAATCAAGCCTAAATTACCTTCTTCGACTAAATCCAACAATGCCAGTCCACGATTGTTGTATCGCCGCGCAATTTTTACGACCAAGCGAAGGTTTGATTCAATCATCCGATTACGAGATGCATCGTCACCGCGTAAGGCTCTGCGTGCGTAATAAACTTCTTCTTCAGCAGTTAACAGAGGAGAGAAACCAATTTCGCCCAGATATAACTGGGTGGCATCCATAATACGGTTAAGACTTGGAGAAACTTGTAGTTCGTCAGATGTATCTTCGTTATCTGTGGTGATATCAGCATCAATATCAATAGGATCCTGAATATCCATATCCAGTAGTTCTAAATCACTATCAACACGCTCAGTTACACTCATGGTCCCCTCCTTGAGTTCCACTGAGTACAATACTTAGTGAAACTACCGTTTTGGCAAAAAACGTACAGGATCTACCGACTGACCCTTATAACGAATCTCAAAATGCAGCTGTACCTTTGATGATTCGCTATTGCCCATATCGGCAATGATTTGCCCAGCTTTAACCACTTGTTGCTCCGTGACTCTCAACACATCATTGTGAGCATATGCTGAAAGATAATCATCGTTATGCTTGATAATGACGAGATTTCCATATCCCCGAAGTGCGTTGCCTGCATACACGACTCTTCCTGAGGCGGCAGCTACAACAGGTTGACCACGTCGACCTGATATATCAATCCCTTTGTTGCCCATTTCACCAGGGTTAAAACGACTAACTAACACCCCTTTAGTCGGCCAACGCCAAGTTAAATTTTTGTTAATTTCTGTTTTAGTGGATCCAGAATAGTCAGTTTGCTTACTAACTACAACTGTATTCGGACTCTGTTTAGCATATTTCTGATCTACTGCACGCTCTTTATTTTGGATCTTATTGGAGCCAATTAATGGACTGTTTGTTGCATTTAAACTGGAACCGGTTTTATTGTGATCTGGAATACGGATTACCTGTCCAATGCGAACATCGTAAGGAGATTTGATATTGTTAAGCTTGGCAAGCTGAGAAAGACTCATCCCGTTTTGTCTGGCAAGCACTAACAAAGTATCTCCACTGACGACTTTATGTGATGTATAAGATGGTTTGATTTCAGATGCAGGAGAAATCTGTGTTGGTAAAGCATAACGAATCGTTTGGCCAACAAAAATATTATAGGGTGGATTGATAGCATTTTGCTCAGCGAGTGTTTTGACATCAGCGTCATACATCCAGGCAATAGAATATAAAGTGTCCCCCGTCTGAACTTTATAAGGTGTTCCAGGTTCAAGCTTTTGCCTTGTTTGATTTGATGGCGATGTATTCGCAGTAACGGTAGGACGTGCAACGTATCCTGATTGAATAACAGCATTACTGCCGACATCTCTTACAGGCGCAGGTCCTCGATTTGTTGTGCATGCCTGCAAACAAATCGTAGCAAAGGTGATTGAAATAAAATAAAAACAGGAGAATAAATACGCAGTACGAATCATGGAAAGCCCGGATCAGATCAGTTCGCCAGGTATCAGGGGAACAAACCTGACTGCACCTAACACCTCTTTTCTTGTACGATTGCCAATTTTTTCAATCAATAACAATTCCTGATTTTGTTCTCCAACAGGAATGATCATACGCCCACCATCAGCTAATTGGTCTAGCAGCGAAGCTGGAATAGTCTCAGCCGCTGCGGTCACAATAATTGCGTCGAACGGTGCTTTTGATTTCCAACCAGCCCAACCGTCACCATGTCGCATCGCTACATTATGAAAGTCGAGCCGTTGTAAACGACGACGGGCCTGATATTGCAGTGATTTAATTCGTTCAACACTAAAGACATGCGGAATCAATTGGGCCAGAACCGCAGTCTGATATCCAGAACCTGTCCCGACCTCTAATACGGATTGAGGACTATGACGGATTAATTCCTCCGTCATCAGCGCAACGATATATGGCTGAGAGATCGTTTGGCCAAAACCAATCGGTAATGCAGTGTTTTCCCATGCTTGATGAGCAATCGCTTCATCCACAAAGTACTGACGGGGCACATTTGCAATAGCGGCTAACACTCGGTCATCAGTTATGCCAAGATGCTGTAATTGTGTAACCAATTGCTGTGCAGTCGTGCTTTGCACGTTATTGATACTCCTTAACCCAATTAATTAACTCAGCAATACTATTGTACGCCGTCATATCGACATGAAGCGGTGTAATAGACACAAAACCTTGTTCAATCGCATGGAAGTCCGTACCTTCACCGGCATCCTGCTTTGCTCCGGGAGGTCCGACCCAATAAACAGGTTTACCTCTTGGATCTAACATCGCAATCATTTTCTCATCTCGATGCCGATTGCCAAGTCTGGTTATTTTTATACCTTTAATTTGATCCAACGGTAAATCAGGCACATTTACATTCAGGATCTGATCTGATGGTAACGGATGATGCTGTAATTGCTGAACAATTACTTTGGCATAATGTGCAGCTGATGCGAAATGAGTTTCGCCAACCAAAGACATTGCGACTGCTGGCAGCCCCATATGCCGGCCTTCTGTTGCTGCAGCCACGGTACCGGAGTAAATAACGTCATCACCCAGATTTGCGCCATGGTTAATCCCTGAAACAACAATATCCGGCCAAGGATCCAATAGTTGGTTTACAGCAAAATGAACACAATCAGTCGGGGTACCTTTGACTGAGTAGCGCTTGTCTTCTTCGAGTGTATCAATCCGAAGCGGGCTATCAAGTGTTAATGAATTACTTGCGCCACTCCGGTTTCTGTCTGGCGCAACAATAATCACATTGCCAATTTCACTCAATGCATCACTCAAACAACGTAAACCATGAGCATGGATGCCGTCGTCATTACTGACCAAAATCTTCATCGCGATTATTTTCTCTTATTATGACTAACTCACGCAGCAAACTTGTGGCATAGCAACCTGCAGATAATGAAAAACGGATCTCCAAAGCACTATCACCCAACCAGCGCCAACATAGATTTTTCGGTCTCAATACTGCGCTACGACGCTCAAACTGCATGCCTGCTTTTTCTAACGCAATCAACCAGTCAGAGAAAGGTTGTAATTGCGCTATTTCCCAGGCTAATGCTTTTCCTGATGCATGATTTTCTCCTCGCCCCCACAAAGGTGCTGAAGTGACGAGATCACCAAATTGCAACCGTAACGACACACTACTATCAGATGAATTAGCATCGTAAGTACAATGTTCACCGTTCAAAGCTAAAAGATAATCACCAGGCATTGGTGAAACTAATTTATCTGAATTAACTCGAGCACCAACTAACGTATTAAAAATATAACTTCGGGCAGCAGATAAATACATTGCCCGTTTATGTCTGTCATTAATTCTGCGTCCATCAAACATTTGCGCCGCAGCTTCTAGGTTGTAGCCGTTTCGACCAAAGCGTTGAGGACCGAAATAATTCGGTACACCCAATTCTGAAATCTGCTGCAGTCGATGATCAATCGCTAAGTTCTTTTGTAATTCCTTCAGCCGAATACAAAATGTATTACCTTGTAAAACACCTGGTCTCAATTTCTTATTGTGACGAACAGTACGCAGGATCGATACCGAATCAGAATTAAATCCGGATAAATCGGGCGTTGTTTTACCGGGAATATGCAGTCCAAACCATTGTTCAGTGACCGCATGGCGATCTTTCAATCCCGCCCAACTCACTGAAGATACAGGGATATTGCAGTATTCAGCAAGTTTCTTTGCAATCCAGGCCGTATTTTCACCGGTTTTTCTCAGGTAAACAAAAACATGCTCCCCTTCTCCGGAAGGTTCAAATCCTAAATTTTCTACAACCTGAAAATCGCTCGGATCTGCTTTAAACAGTGCAGATTGTTCCGGTTGGCCAAAGCGATAAGGCCAATCGAGATTAAAAGCCTTATCCATTGTTTTTTACCAATAGAACGACTGCTTCAACAGCGATGCCTTCTTTCCGGCCTGTAAAACCTAATTTTTCTGTTGTTGTCGCTTTCACATTGATTTGAGAACGCAAGCAAGAAAGATCAGCCGCAATATTTTCACACATTGCATCAATGAAGGGTGCCATTTTAGGGGCCTGAGCGATAATAGTGACATCAAGATTACCGATGTCATATCCGCTACTTTTTACTTTGGCAAACACATCCCGTAACAAAATACGGCTATCCACACCTTTAAACTGTGGGTCTGTATCCGGGAAATGACGACCGATATCACCTGCCGCAATCGCTCCCAATAAAGCATCAGAAATAGCATGTAATACAACATCGCCATCAGAATGTGCTAATAAGCCTTGCTCGTAAGGCACTTTCACACCACCAAGAATACAAGGCCCTTCACCGCCAAAACGATGTACATCGAAACCATGGCCGATACGGATCATAACGACTCCTGTTGTGTCAGAATAAATTCAGCTAAAGCGAGATCTTCCGGTAAGGTAACTTTAATGTTGTCCGCACGTCCTGCGACCAATTTCGGATAATAGCCAGCTAATTCCATCGCTGATGCCTCATCCGTCAGCACAAGACCTTGAGATATCCCTGAATCAATCGCATCCGTTAAGAGCTGTGTTGGAAACATTTGTGGCGTTAAGGCATGCCATAATTGACAGCGAGGCACGGTTTCCGTTATTTGCTGGTGATGATCCGCACGTTTCATTGTATCTTTGACAGGTGACGCCAAGATTGCGCCATCATCCTGCTGGATTGCCACTTCAAATAATTTATCAAGATCACCCAATGTAATACATGGTCGCGCCGCGTCATGAACAAGAACCCATTCAGTCTCGACACAAGCCAGACCATTCAGAACCGACATAGAACGTTCTGCTCCCCCGATTGTCACAACGATACGGGGATCATTCATGATGGGAAGTTTAGAAAAATATTCATCTGATTCAGATACGACCACAACCACCTTTTCGATAGCTGGATGGGCCAGCAAACGCAACAGCGTATGCTCAAGTATAGTTTTGTTACCCAGCATCAAATGTTGCTTAGGTATCATCGATTTCATGCGACTGCCTCTGCCTGCAGCAGGGACAACAGCAGTAAATGTGGGCATTCTACTTACTCGCTGGTAATGAGCTTTGTTTATTTTGTCTCGCATCATCACGTGGAATAATACGATAGAAAGTCTCTCCAGGCTTGATGAAGCCGAGATCATTTCTGGCTAATTCTTCAATCGCTTCTAAACCACCTTTCAGATCGCCGACTTCTTCTTTGAGTAGGGAATTCCGTTCTTCTAATTTTTGATTATCAGCTTGTTGTTGTAATAATCGCTCTGAGACTTGCCGATATTCAACCAAGCCGTTCTTCCCAAACCATAGCTGACGTTGCACTAACGCCAGAACAAGCAACAGAATAAGCGTGAACAAGCGCATAGCGTCTCCTCCTGGAGACAATAGTTTCCCATATTGCCACATAAAAGAAAGCCCCGCCAAAGCGGGGCTTTCTAATTCGCGAAGGGAAGCTTAAAAATTAAGCTTGGCCTTTAACTTCTTTCAGACCGTTGAAAGGAGCTTTTTCACCCAGAGCTTCTTCGATACGAATCAGCTGGTTGTATTTAGCAACACGGTCAGAACGGCTCATAGAACCAGTTTTGATCTGGCCAGCTGCAGTACCAACAGCCAGGTCAGCGATAGTTGCATCTTCAGTTTCGCCTGAACGGTGAGAGATAACAGCTGTGTAGCCAGCATCTTTCGCCATTTTGATCGCAGCCAGAGTTTCAGTCAGAGAACCGATCTGGTTGAATTTGATCAGGATTGAGTTAGCGATACCGTTGTCGATACCACGTTTCAGGATCTTGGTGTTAGTTACGAACAGGTCGTCACCAACGATCTGGATTTTTTTACCCAGTTTCTGAGTCTGGTAAGCGAAACCTTCCCAGTCAGATTCATCCAGACCGTCTTCGATAGAAACGATTGGGAATTTGTTAGTCAGTTCTTCCAGGAAGTCAGAGAAAGCGTTAGAAGTGAAGATACGACCTTCGCCTTTCAGATTGTATTCTTTCTTCTCTGCATCGTAGAATTCAGAAGCAGCACAGTCCATCGCCAGAGTAATGTCTTTACCCAGAACGTAGCCAGCAGCAGCAACCGCTTCAGCGATAACTTCCAGAGCTTCAGCGTTAGATTTCAGGTTAGGAGCGAAACCACCTTCGTCACCAACTGCAGTGTTGTAGCCTTTAGATTTCAGAACTTTAGCCAGGTTGTGGAACACTTCAGCACCCATACGAACAGCTTCTTTCAGGGTCTTAGCGCCAACTGGCTGGATCATGAATTCTTGGATATCAACGTTGTTGTCAGCGTGCTCACCACCGTTGATGATGTTCATCATTGGCAGAGGCATAGAGTAAACACCTGGAGTGCCGTTCAGTTCAGCGATCCAAGCGTACAGTGGCATGCCTTTAGAAGCAGCAGCTGCTTTAGCGTTCGCCAGAGAAACAGCCAGGATAGCGTTAGCACCGAAGTTAGATTTGTTTTCAGTACCATCCAGGTCGATCATGATCTGGTCAACAGCAGCTTGATCAGCAGCGTCTTTACCAACCAGTGCAGTCGCGATTGGACCGTTTACAGCAGCCAGTGCTTTCAGAACACCTTTACCCAGAAAACGAGCTTTGTCACCGTCACGCAGTTCCAGTGCTTCGCGAGAGCCGGTAGATGCACCTGACGGAGCAGCAGCCATACCAACGAAACCACCTTCCAGGTGTACTTCAGCTTCTACAGTTGGGTTGCCGCGTGAGTCGATGATTTCACGACCGATCACTTTGACGATTTTAGCCATATTGTCAATCCTCGTTATTTAGATATGAACTACAAACAAAAGTTAAAAATTGTAG
>QKFI01000436.1 GCA_003251455.1 Tolumonas sp. | reverse complement strand
CATCCCCTAACTGATCAACAGTGGCATCAATATTCATCTGAGACATAACTAAATTTCCTGAAATTCAAATTAGGATTTTGAAGCATCGAATCCGCCGCCTAATGCGTGGATCAGTGAAACATCAAGAGAGAATGCGCGTGACTGCAGGTTCACCAACGCACGTTGTGTATTGAGCATTGCATCTTCTGCAGTTAACACATCTAAGTAAGAAGCAAGCCCACCGCGATAACGATTGTCAGCAATCTGATAAGCAGCTTTGGCGTCTTCATAAGCCTCTTCTGTTTTGGCTAGACGTGCCTTCAGTGCATTCGAGCTGGTGACAACATCCGCAACATCATGCAGAGCCTGTGTCAGGGTATTGTTGTAATTGGCAACCGCTTCTTCGTACGTTGCTTCTGCTGAAGTCAACTGACCTGATAAACGTCCGCCGGTAAACAGCGGCAAATAGATAGCAGGACCAATGCTCCCTGCATCATTCCCTGATTTGGTTAAATTGTTCAGACCAAAAGCCTGATATCCGATAAAACCGGAAATGCTGACATCAGGATAATACTGCGCTTTCGCGACATGAATGCGTTTTGCTGCCGCCTCTGCGCGCCAGCGAGCAGCGGTGACATCCGGACGATGCCCTAGAATGTTCACACCGGTATTTTCTGGCAGCCCAAACGACTCATTGATCTGTACAGCCGGACGCGCAATCGACAAACCACGATCAGGCCCTTTCCCTAACAACGCAGCAATCGCATTTTTCTGTAATTGTATGGACTCCTCGACCGCATAGAGTTCAGCTTCAGCATTTGCTTGCAACGCCTGCATCTGTTTGACGACGCCTTTGGTTTCCAATCCGTTATTGAAACGATCGGTCATCAATTCCACAGTTTTGGTTCGAATATCCAGAGCTGTTTGTGCAGTATCACGATTTAAATAAAGACGCGCTAACTCGGCATAAGCCTGAGCCAAAATGGTTTGGATCATCAGTTTTGCGGATTGTGTTTCAGCTTCTGCTGCCGAGAAATCCGAGGTCGCAGCAGCAACTGAAGCTTTATTTTTTCCCCAGAAATCGAGGTCATAACTAAAGTTTGCAGTGACCGTACCGAAGTCATTCCAACCATGCGGTGGCATATATGCCTGATAGGCATAACTGACTTTTGTTTCAGATGCGGTGGCGGAAGCACCCACTTGAATGGAACGAATTGCACCGATTTGTTCAGCAACACCGGCAGCATTTCGCAGTCTTGCTTGAGCCGCTTGCAAAGTCGGTGCATCCGCAAGTGCTTCATCCATCAACTGGTTTAATTGCTGATCGTGATAACGCAACCACCACTTGCTATCCGGCCAACTTCCCTTCTGTTCAGTATTCAGTGACTGCGTTGATTCAAAATCACTGTTTTTTTTCATCTGGCTCAACTGGTGATCCGGTGCTTGCGCACACGCAGTCATCACCAAGACTGCAACCGGAACGATCACAAACGGTAACCGAAGTCCGGTTCCGCTATAGCGTGATGCATGTTTATTTTTCACGATCAAACCTCATAACTAAACTGTACGGTACAGTTATAACTTGACACATATGACTCGTCAAGCGAAACTTAAGCCTGTTAAAAAAGAAGGTGAACTATGCGGGTAAAAAGTGAAGCTAAACGGCAAGCCATCATTGATGTTGCAAAAAAAGCATTTATCGAACAGGGATACAGCAACACATCCATGTCCGAGATAGCCAATCGTGTCGGAGGGTCGAAAGCGACGCTTTACAACTATTTCAGCTCCAAAGAAGAAATATTTGCAGCAGTCATGGAAACAACAGCTTCTGAGCATATCCTCGAAGCATTCAAACTGTTGGAACAAAAGCAAGATTTCGAAGCCACTTTAGTACGTTTCGGCGTGTACTACCTAAGCTCAATTATGAGCCCAACCTTAATGTCTATTTGGAAAATGGCAATTACAGAAGCGGGATTATCGGATATCGGTCATCAATTCTATGAAAATGGACCGAAACGCGGTTGGACCGAATTAAGCAACTATTTAAAAACAAAAATGGATGAAGGCCTGCTCATGCAAGCAAATAGCCTCACTTGCGCCATGCATTTAAAAGCATTGATTGAGTCAGAGCTATTT
>QKFI01000118.1 GCA_003251455.1 Tolumonas sp. | reverse complement strand
AAATCAATTGCTGAGAAAATTTCCTGAGCACTTGCTTGGGTCATCAGACTTTCCGGACATTGAACTGAGCAACCTTCAAATGGTGCAAACGGCGCGTGTAAATCATCCCATTCACCATAAGAACCAGATGCAGTTGTGCCTGAGAACATCACTGATTTCAGCACACCCGCTTTCGCAGTTGTTTGAACATGAGCTAATGCTTCCGCAGGATTTCTGGTTTCCAATACTGAACGCGCCCAGTTCAGACAGATTGAAATACCGAGCTCTTTAGCGATTTCAATTTCTTTCTCAAGCGGTAAAAATGCTTTGCGTGGGGCAATACCAGTCATCGAATCACAATGTTCGATAATGAGTGGGCAGGACCAATCCCAACTCTGAATGGTTTTGACTGATTCATAGAACGCAGCGGTTGCCTGCTCAACAGAGCTGTTGCTTTTGTCTGGCGCGCTATGGATCTGTAATGCGATGATTTTTTTGTTTTGATATTGATCGTTAATACGACTGATCGCTTCAAACATATTGCGGTAATAACCCAGACAAGCCTGACGACCTTCTGCATTGGTCGATGCAAGACCAAAAGCCGGATTTTCTTTTCGCATCCGCATAGTTTCGCTGATTGCGGTAACCACGATTTCCCAGTGTTGAGGAATATGGTTCAGGAGGAAGTCTGTTCCATATGGGTGAAGCGTGTCATGAAATGGTTGTTCGAGGCCACGGATAGACTCATTGGCAGCAAGAATATTGAAGAACTGGATTTCCTGTTCCTGCCCTTTTTGATGAAATGAAGGTGCAGATGGGTAAGCACCAACGATAGCGCCTTTAAATTGGCTCATAGAAACTCCCTTAAATCAGTTTGTTTAGTTCGATTTTCACAACAATTTTGCGGATGTTTGAGGCTTCACCATCGATACAGGCAGGACGGTGTACATCTTCGGGATAAAACATCGCGAAGCTGCCCGGCACCATAGTGATAAAAAATTCGTTTTCAGATGTTTCATAAAACTGGATATCCCGTTCAGGGATGTAGTCTCCAGCTGGTTGGTTATGGCCTGTATCGGTGCTGATCCCGATTTTTTCCTGACCAGACTGTAAAAATTGGAGATCGATTTTATTGCGATGTACTTCCGGAGAATTTTCGGCAACAGGTTTTGTCTTCAGATCAATAACTTGAACGACAAACTCATCATGAATGGAATACTGGCCGACCGACATCGCAGCAAGATCTGTATTTTTTAGATATTGGAGTGCTTTCTGAATTAACGGATGGAAATGAGAAAAGTCTGAATGATCAATATGGCCGAAAATCATAGCTACCCCTATTGGTTCCACATTGTAAAATTACATTTCATAATGTGAATATTACCTAATGTAACAATAGGGTTTTGTGATATGAGGCACATAAACGGGAGGGGTGCCCAAACAAACAAAAACAGACAAAAAAAAAGCCCTGCTTGGGGACAGGACTTAAATAACAGCTAGAGAAAACATTCCTAAATCTACACGCTATACACAACAGCCATATAATGTGGCTTTCTTACCTATCACCTGCTTTGTCACCGAAAATTCCATATTATGGATTTTCATTTCATAAATTTACGCAAAGTCATCATACTCGTCTGTGAGAAGAAACACAGAAAGAGACGGGCTTTCCAATGAAACAAAAACAAGCAAAAAAAAGCCCTGTCTAGAGACAGGGCTTTGACGCTATGAACCATGCACAGCTAGTTTGATACGATATAGAGATGTCGTTGCAGTGATGAAAAGTTCATCTCTTGCGCTACCACCAAACGTGCAATTCGATACACGCTCTGGCACATCAATTTTTCCGATCTGCTCACCTGACGGTGCAAAAATGATGACACCATCTTCACAACTACAATATACATTCCCTAAATGATCGACTGTGAAACCGTCTGGAATTCCAGGTTCAACATCCGTCAGTTTATGACTGAAAGTTGCAGTATTCCCCGCCAGCGTATAAACCCGTAATTCACGTCGACCTTGTGATGGAAAATCAATCACCGACATATCTGCGACATATAAGCGTTTTTCATCTGGCGAAAACGCGAGTCCATTCGGACGCTGAGTATCAGATACGGCAATACTGACTTTGCCTGT
>QKFI01000092.1 GCA_003251455.1 Tolumonas sp. | reverse complement strand
TTATGACCACCCGTGATGTAAGTGATTTTCTTATTATTTTCGATCCGGACCTTGAGTGGACCACCCCAACCATCAACGCCTTTATGAATTTCTAGATATTTATCCATAGTCAGTGCCTTGTCTGAAATCAACGGTTATTGGTTTTTCATTTTCCAGTACTGCGCGACCCGGAGAGTCGATTCAATCATGCTGATTGAACCTGCTTTGCCTGTGCCGGCTATATCAAAAGCTGTGCCGTGGTCGACAGAGCTACGCATGAATGGCAGGCCAAAGGTAATGGTGATCGAACGTTCGAAATCGAGGGTTTTACACGCGATGTGCCCTTGATCGTGATAGAGCGAAAGGATGGCGTCGTAATTACCTAATTTACCCAGATGGAAGACTGAATCGGCTGGAACCGGGCCAATTGCATTAATGCCTTTTTCTTTTGCTGCCTGAACGGCAGGGATCAGATTGTCACGCTCTTCGTGACCAAACAGGCCATTATCAGAACCATGTGGATTCAGTGCTGCGACCGCAATGCGTGGGTTTTTGATATTCAGTGCGGTAAATTCTTTATGAATCTGTTCAACACAGTCAAGAACGCGTTCTTTCGTTGCGTAATCACACGCATCTTTCACCGACATGTGACGGCTGACAAAGAAAACGCGCAGATTGCGGGTATGGAACATTGTCAGACCATAGTCTGAATGGGTTTCTTGCTGATAGATCTCTGTGTGGCCTGGGAGTTTACAGCCCGCCAATTTGATGGCTTCTTTATGAATTGGTGCGGTAGACACGGCATCAATTTCTTTATTCATGCCCAGTTCAATGGATTTCATGACGTAATCGAGAGACATCTGGCCTGCCAGTTTCTGAACTTTGCCCCATTCGATGCTATTGCAATCGTAAGGACCTGTTTCCAGAACATCGATCGTCCCAAATTCAAATTTTCCTTCTGACGGTTTGCTGATTTTGTTGACTTTGAAATCGCACTTATTGATGTTCATCGCGCGTTCAATGATCGGAACTGAACCAATCAGGAATGGATTACATTCCTTGTAAATTTCTTCTGATTGCATGGTCGCGACACAGATTTCCGGACCAATCCCTGCTGGGTCACCCAAAGTTACTGCGACTACAGGCTTTCTTGTTGAAGACATACAAACTTCCTCTATCGTTCGTTGGGGTTTGATTAAAAGTTCAGTGCGTGAACTTTTGTTATGTTTAGTTTGTAGGTGCCAGCGCAAAAAATAATCGACGTAGATCACAAAAATCTATCCAAAACACAGATGGGATAGATTTTGTGAGACAGGTCAAAGAAACAAATGATTGAATATAAGTTTCATGATTAAACAAATGTTCACAAAATGGTGAGGCATATCACTTTTATTTGCGGTGGTTCTGATTACCGTTAAAACACGAAAAAGTTTTCACTCATTCATTCAGGTATCTCGGGAGCAGTGTTATGAAACAATATTGGGTTGGTACAAGCTGGAAAATGAATAAAACGCTGGCTGAAGCATTAGATTTTTGTGAAATATTTCAATCTCATAAAGATAATATTCCGGCGTTTATCCAACCATTTGTGATCCCCCCTTTTACGGCTGTCAGAGAAGTAACGCACCAACTCAACCAGCAAAAAACTCGGTGTCTAACTGGTGTTCAGAATATGCATTTTGCGGAAGAAGGTGCATTTACCGGCGAAATTTCACCTCGAATGGTGACCGAAACGGGCGCGACACTGATTGAAATCGGGCATTCAGAACGCCGGACATATTTTGGTGAAACAGACATCACCGTGAATAAAAAAGTGCATGCATCCTTAAATCATCAACTTCGACCCCTTGTTTGTGTGGGTGATGAATTGTCTGAAAAACAATGGGGTGCTTCTGCTGAGACAGTGATCAGACAAATGAAAGCTGCTTTATATCAAGTGGCTGAACAAGATGTACCGAAAGTCATTCTGGCGTATGAACCGGTTTGGGCGATTGGTGGTGGTATTCCTGCGACTGCAGAAGAGGCTGCATATGTTCATGATGCGATGCGTCAGGCACTGATAACGATGTATGGCTCAGAAATTGCTGAGAAAGTGACACTACTTTATGGCGGAAGTGTTAATCTAAACAACGCAGTAGAACTCATCAGCCAGCAAAATATCGACGGTTTATTTGTAGGTCGATCCGCCTGGAATGCAAATGGTTTTTGTGCGTTGCTTGATAAAGTCGCTCAGTTTCTGTCTCAAAAACC
>QKFI01000028.1 GCA_003251455.1 Tolumonas sp. | reverse complement strand
GAGGACTTCGCTGGTGGATTATCGGCGTTGTCATGTTAGGAACGGTGTTGAACTACCTGACCCGTTCTTCATTATCAGCCGCAGCGCCAACGTTAAAAGATGAGTTGCATATTACGGTGGAACAATATTCTTATATTATCGCCGCATTCCAGGCTTGTTATACCGTCATGCAACCTGTGGCTGGTTTTATTCTTGATTCCGTCGGTGTCAAAATTGGTCTGGCATTATTCTGTGTGGCCTGGTCAGCGACAAACATGCTGCATGGTTTTGCCAACAGCTGGCAATCACTGGCATTTTTCCGCGGTCTGATGGGGATGGCAGAAGCCGCAGTCATTCCTGCGGGGATGAAATCGGTGACTGAATGGTTCCCTGCAAAAGAACGTTCAATTGCAACGGGCTGGTTCAATATTGGTTCCTCTATTGGCGGTATGCTGGCTCCACCACTGGTGATTGCCTGTATTCAGCTGTACAACTGGGAAACCGCATTCGTGGTGACTGGTGCAATTGGTTTTATCTGGGTTGCACTTTGGATGCTGTTTTTCCGTCTGCCATCTGAACATCCAAAAATCACAGCCGAAGAACGTCAATATATTCTTGATGGTCAGGAAGCGTCACATAAGCTTGATAAATCAAAACCTTCCATGAAGGCGATCGTGAAACGGAAAGAGTTCTGGGGCATTGCGATCCCCAAATTCCTGGCAGAACCTGCATGGCAGACCTTCAACTTCTGGATCCCGTTATATCTGAGTACCGTGCGTCACATGGATCTGAAAGAGATTGCGATGTTTGCCTGGATCCCCTTCCTGGCGGCGGATTTAGGTTGTGTGGTAGGTGGTTATCTTTCTCCACTGATGATGAAATGGTTCAAGGTCTCCATCATCACCAGTCGTAAACTGGTCGTCATCACGGGGGCTGTTTGTATGCTGGCGCCTGCGGCAATTGGCTTGGTGGCCAGTCCTTATGCGGCCATCGGTTTGTTCTGTGTGGGTTGCTTTGCACATCAGACTATTTCAGGTGCGTTGATCACTTTGTCATCTGATGTGTTTAACAAAAACTCGGTCGGTACTGCGAATGGTCTGACTGGGATGGCTGGCTATCTGGGGGCGACCATTTTCTCACTGATCGTGGGTGTCAATAAAATTGGTTACGACCCGCTATTTGTCTGCTTATCGCTGTTTGATGTTGTTGGTGCGATTGTGGTCTGTACCCTGATCAACAAATCTTCATCATCAACCCCTTCATTCAAGTCAACAGACGACGACGCTGAAGCGGCTGTTGCCTGATAAAGATCGTTACATGTGTTCTTTGCCCACCACTTTGAAGGCTGGTGGGCTTTTTTTCTTTGTGGTTTACATCTTTCGCTTTTTCATTCAGTCCAATTTTATCCAAGTTGTCGGACAAAAATGGGATTCAAACAGTATTCAATATTCATTTCTTCTAAAAAGTCACATCAGTTTAGTGATAAACACTAAAAAATCGTGATCAGTCTCACTATTTTTCACAAAACCACGGTTTCGCTCAGAAATGCACCTAAAAAGTGTGATGGTTCTCAACTTAAAAAGATGTCGTACCAATTACAGTTATAACCGTAATCTATGTGACATTTAATCAATCAGTCTGCCACGGAATGATTAACCGATACCCCCTAACAACAGAGGTTTGTTCACAATGACGTTCAAATTAAAAACACTGACAGCAAGCATGTTACTGGCGGCTCCCCTGGCGCTGGCATCATTCTCTTCAATGGCGATGGATAAGATAACCCTGAAACTCGCTCATAACCTGGATAACTCACACGTTGTCGCAAAAGCGTTAGATGCAATGGCTAAAGAAATCAGCACTGCTTCTGACGGTAAAATGAAACTGCGTATCTATCCAGGCGGTCAGATGGGTGGTCCACGTGAAACAATCGAATTATTGCAGAACGGCGCTTTAGATTTCACCAAAGCAAGTGCCAGCGAAATGGAACCATTTGCACCTGCATTCTCAATTTTCAGCCTGCCATATCTGTTCAAAAATGCGAAACAGTTCGACAACGTGATCCATGGTCCGGTTGGTGAAGAACTGATGCAGCAGACCAAAGAGAAAGGTTTTGTGTCGATTGCTGCTTATGAAGCGGGTACCCGTAGCTTCTATGCGAAAAAAGAAATCAAAACCCCTGCTGATATGAAAGGTCTGAAAATCCGTGTTGTTGCAACGCCAACCACACTGAAGCTGATCGAACTGTTAGGCGCATCACCAACACCAATTCCATTCGGTGAAGTTTACACCGCGCTGCAACAAGGTGTGATCGATGGTGCTGAAAACAACGAACCATCATACGTTCAGACTCGCCATGTTGAAGTTGCGAAATTCTATTCAGAAGACCAGCACACTGCAGTTCCTGATTACCTGGTTGTCTCTACCAAAGCGTGGGACAAACTGTCTGATGAACAACGTCAGATCATCATGACTGCTGCGAAACATTCTGAAGAGTATGAAGCAAAACTGTGGAATGAGCAGGTAGAACAATCTCGTAAAGATGCAATCGCGGCCGGTGCAAAATTTGTTCAGGTGGACAAAGAAGCATTCCGTGAAGCGCTGAAACCACTGTATGCAGATTTCCAGAACGATCCAGAACGTTCTGTATGGCTGAAGAAAATCGAAGCTGTATCTGATCAGTAATATCCATCTCGTAGTGAATAGGGTGAGGGGTACGGCCCTCACCCGGGAGACAAAAAATGCGGTTACAGAAAATTAAAACCCCTGTTGATCATCTGATAGCCGGATTCTCAATCCTGGTCATGATCGCACTGGTGGTCTGTGTTGTTTGGCAGGTTTTCAGCCGTTATGTGTTGAATGCACCAAGTACGATGACCGATGAAATTGCCCGATTCAGTATGATTTGGGTTGGTTTATTAGGCGCAGCCTACGGTGTTGGTCAACAACGCCACCTGAGTATCGATCTTTTTACCATGAATCTGAAAGGTAAGAAAAAACTTATTAATCAGATCTTTGTAAACATCTGCATCCTGGCTTTTGCCGGAGGAGCACTGGTGTGGGGCGGTAGCGAGCTTGTGCACAAAGTGTATTCCACCGGACAAGTTTCCCCAGCGATGCAAATGCCAATGGCTTATGTCTACGGTGTGTTGCCATTGAGTGGCATCATCATGTGCTACTACAGCGTGTTATTTATTATCGAAGCGGTGATGGATTTTTTTTCCTTACCAGTCGTGAGCGTCGGTTCTGAGGAGAAAGCATAATGGACTGGACAATTTCGCTTGTTATGTTCG
>QKFI01000432.1 GCA_003251455.1 Tolumonas sp. | reverse complement strand
GAGGGAAAGTCGAATTAAATCTGCTCATTGAAGATGAAAACAGGACGATTGAACGCTTACGAAAAGGCGAAGCATTCGGCGCGATTACTTTACAGGAAGAACCACTTTCCGGATGCCAGTCCGATTTTCTGGGATTCATGGATTATGTCTTAACGGCCAGCCCAGCATTTATACAGGCCTACTTTCCTCAGGGACTGACCGAAGCAGCCTTACGTCAAGCCCCCGGCGTAGCGTTTGACCAACGGGATGACATGCATGTCAGCTTTATCGAGAAACATTTTGGTTTACCTTCGGGTAGCTACCCATGTCACACCGTCCGTTCTTCCGAAGCATTTGTGACGCTGGCGAAAGCGAATCTGGCGTATTGCCTGATCCCTCGCTTGCAGATTATGAATGAACTGAAACAAGGTGAATTGGTGGAATTGTTACCAGAGAAACCACTCCGTGAAAAACTCTTCTGGCAACGCTGGGTATTGGAAAAAGGGATTTATCGTTATATATCTGCTCGTTTATTAAGCACTGCAGCAGAAATCCTGCCACAAAGCTGAAAAATATGTTCAGATTGCCAGTAGTCACTGCTGAACGATTCATCGATAATCGATTAAAACAAGATCAACACAAGCAGGTTTGGGATATGGACAGGTCTTATTTAGCAGGCATGATTGGCGTTCTTGCTTTCTCATCATCCGTTTTCGCATGCAGCGATGATAGCTGTTATCCCGGATGGAATCTCAAACGAGATATGCTCGATACCTGCAATAACATTCCTTTTCTTTCCCCCGCCAATGACAGTCGAATTAACCTGAAACTCTTCTGGTCTGATCATACCAATGCATCACTACACAGTGATTCAGACACGTATTATGCCGATCAGGGTTATGCGCTCGTGCCGTTTCCGAATGATCGGGTTTCCTTGAATCCTGTCGTCAGCGCAACAGAAAATACTGAAGAAAATAAACAACCGAATGAAACACTCGTCCAACTCGTGAAAGACCTGGGCGTCAGTAACGATCTGCAATCTGTCATTTCACAAGCAACAGACTGGTCTGGCAGCCGATGTATTTCAAATAATCTCGTCAGCACCGAACAATTCCTGCAGCAACTTCATACATCAAGCATGAGTAAAAATGAAAAGCAGGTGTTGGCCGATACACGTTTGCAGATCCTGCAAAACTGTAATCCAGAATTACTGCAGCAAGCAGATTGGCGACTCTCTGATGTGACTTCTGACGAAGGGAAAATTTTTGCTGATTACCTGAATGGTTCAATCGCGTTTTATAGCGGAGATTTTGCGACCGCAAGTCAGATTTATGCACGACTATCACAAGCTACGCAACCATGGATCAAAGAAACGGCTCAGTATATGGCAGGGAGAACATTACTGAATGCTGCGCAACAGCATGCTTTTGATGAGATGGGATATCCATCAAATGAAAATGCAGATAAAACCCAATTAGCTGCCGCAAAATCGGCATTTCAGGCCTACCTCAATGCTTATCCGTCAGGTCGATATCAGCACTCTGCAACGGGGTTATTACGTCGGATTGACTGGTTAGCCGGAGATGAAACTGCGCTTGCAAATGACTATGCTCAGCAAATGAAGTTGGCTTCGATAAATCATGCGACAGAAGATGATGCATTGATCCAGGAAATTGATAACAAACTGCTCATGTCACTGGCTGATATGAATCATATTCACGATCCAATCCTGTTAGCCAGTGTTGACTTGATGCAAATGCGGCATCGTTATGACGATGATGCACAACCAGTATTCACCCTCGCACAACTTGAAGCCCAGGCGTCAGATTTTGCAGAACAGCCTGTTTTATTCCGTTATCTGAAAGCTGCTTATGCCTTTTATGTAGACAAAGACGCCTCGCAAACGCTCAAGCTGCTGCAGGAAGATACTCAAGGTTTGCCACCGGAACATCCTGACTACCTTCAGTTCAGTTTGTATAGTTTGAAAGGATTTGCGCTCGAAAATGCTGGTGAATCAGAAAAAGCAGCGGCGCTCTGGCAAACAATGCTGAAACCAACGCTCAACCCATTACAACATCAGCAAGTCGAACTGGCTTTGGCAATGAACTATGAGCGGAATCAGAAGATAAAAGAAGTTTTTGCGGCTCACTCACCGATTCAAACCAGCATGATCCGCCAGATCCTGCTCAGAAATATTGCGAGTGCTGACTTGCTACGTCAGCAAATCAAAAAACCGCTTTCGTCACAAGAACGGGATGTTGCCCTGTTTACCCTGTTATACAAAGATTTGTATTTGGGACAGTATGATGCATACCTGCAGGATATCGCTTTATTACCCGAAACACCGGATACAAAACCGCTGTATATGGGATATGCCTATCCAGAACAAACGCTGGCGCTTTTCCGCTGGAGTGGTGAAAACACACAGGAATATCAATGTCCGGCACTAACCACTCTGGTTCAGTCCTTGAAGAATAACCCGAATGAACCCAAAGCATTAAATTGTCTGGGTGACTTCGTGTTGAGAAATGGATTGGATGATTTTCCGCTGAATGAACAGCCAGATGAAAACGAACTGGGTGGCACGCCAAGTTTATTTACAGGAAAACCGTTTTCCCGTCTGTCTGCTTACCAACAGATCATCGCGGATAAATCAGCGCCACATACAGAACAGGCCTATGCCCTGTTCCGGGCCATCAATTGTTTTGCCCGGAGTGGGATCAATAATTGTGATGCACAAGACATCCCCATTGAGCAACGTAAGCAATGGTTCTTGTCGCTTAAATCCCGTTATATAGACACCCCATGGGGACAATCACAGAAATATTACTGGTAATGCGTGCACTCTTCCTGTTTTTGCTACTTCAGTTCAGCGTCTGTGTCAGCGCACAACAGCTTGTTGATGCCACACAATACACATCGTTCTGGTTATGGGCGGGCGTGAAACCCCAGCCAGTTTTGGCAAAAGCGAATGAGGTCTATATTCTACAGGGACAGATCAGTCAGCAAGCAGATAAAACTGTCTTTATCCCGCAGGGCATTCGTGTACCGCGATTGAAAACGCCGGTCATTTGGTTAGCTTACCGCGTCGAGACGCTTCACTGGTCCCAAGCAATCTTTCGACAAATAAACCAGCAGATCATCCAATGGAAACAAGCAAATAATCAGGTGTATGGTATCCAGATTGATTTTGATGCCCGCACGCTGCGATTAAAAGAATACACTTCATTTCTGATGACGTTACGGCAGCAACTGCCAACAAACATACATCTCAGCATCACAGGACTATTAGACTGGAGTTCAAATTCAACACCTGAAGATCTTTCAGGACTTAACAACGTCGTGGATGAAGTGGTCATTCAAACATATCAGGGGAAGCAGACCATCCCCGACTACCAAAATTATCTGAACAAACTTCAGCGATTACATCTACCGTTTAAGTTAGGGCTAGCTCAAAATGGCGGCTGGGAAGCCCCACAATGGCTTAGTCAGCACCCCAGTTTCATGGGGTACGTGATTTTTCTGATCAATGACTAGCGTTGACGCCACCAGCGTAAAAATAGCAGCAACGCAGCCATGCTACGCGACTCATGAAAATCAGGATGCGAGATCAGATCTTCCGCTTCTGACAATGGCCATTCAATGATCTCTAACGGTTCTGGTTCATCGCCAACGAGTTGTTGCGGATATAAGTCTTCAGCCACAAATAACGCCATGCGAGCATTCATGAAGCCCGGAGCCAGCGAAACAGTTTTGAGGAAATGCAGTTGATTCGTAGCCATACCGACCTCTTCCTGCAATTCGCGGTTTGCAGCTTCTGCATCCGATTCACCGGCATCAACGAGACCTTTAGGAAAGCCAAGTTCATAAGAATGCGTGCCTGCCGCATATTCCCGAATCAGAATTAATCGATCATTGTCTAACACCGGAACAATCATCACCGCATGTCGATTCCCACCAGGGATCCGCTCATAAATGCGTTGTTCACCATTTGTAAATTGAAGATGTAATGCTTCAACTCTGAATAACCGGCTTTGTGCGACAATATCCCGTTGTGTAATTTCAGGCAGTTTGCGTTCCGGAAATGACTCGAACCGATTTTCTGTCACTGCTGAATCCGATTTATCAGACATAATCATCACCGATGTTAAAAATAAGTTAACGCAGTATATCTCTCTCGTTCACGTGTGTCTTGGCTGTTCACCATAACAAGTCTCAAATAAATCTTTGCAAATCGAAAAAGTTGTACCAACCAGCATCCGCATGCAAAATAGAGATTCTCTTTACCATCACTGATGGCCTGTAGGATTGTCTAACGTGTTTCTGCAACTTTTAAATGCTCTCTCGATGTTTCAGCGCATCATGATTTCAATCATTCTGGCCTGTGCTATCGGAATCGCAATCCTATCTTTGCCGTCAACACCGATCCGACTCCCAGTGCTTGGCGTAAACCTGCCTGAAGAAACCCAGCAGCTTGCAAAAAATCTGCAGAAAATTCAACATTATGCACAAGAAAAGCAGCAAACCATCGGTTTACATATCACCCCGCAAGGGTATCAATTTATGACGCTCGCTGCGGCACCCCAGCAAGGCGATGCCGCCGCAGCATCCACTGATTTGACCTGGCAGCCACTGCAAATAGCCAAATTGAAAACAAGCAGCACTTTTGGTACCGATGTCGGAGTCACATTGTCGTTACTCGGTGAACAACAAAATGATGAAGATGAACGACTCGGCCGCTCTCAGCCAATGTGGTTTGATTTGGATGATGTGTTAGCCAGCGCGACCCCACAAATTCTGATTTTGCCAAGTGGAGAAATTACGCCGTTTTCATTGGCTCTCACAGAAAAAAATAAACCTGCGGATTCCCTGTCACTCCATATGAACGAGACAGGCCAGATCACCTTATCTGTACCGCCGACAAATAAGCATCCATCCTGATCAGCAGCGCGAAGCGAAAGCGAATAAGGGTTTCAGGCCAAAGTTCGCTTTAAATCGCCTGAAACTTCTGCGGGTTCTCCCATATTTTTACCTTACTTGAACGTTTGTTAACCTCGTATTGCTGTATTATCAGCAAAAAATAAATAACAAAATATGAGCAAAGGCGGGATACCCCATGAAAAGCACTACGGCAAGAATTCCGTTGCGTTCGGCTACGCGAATTATGCTGTTCTACACAGTTTTATCACTCATCTGGTTTTTCTTTTCCAATCACATTTTGCCGATTGCCCTGACGAAAGATGAATCATTACTAGGAAGTCTGGGTTTTTGGGTCACGCTCACCACATTCATCACTGGCATGACCGCCAGTAGCTATTTCCTTTATTTTTGTCGGCAAAAATACCGACAGCATCAGCAAGAAATCAAGCTCAAAGTCGCTGAACGAGACCGATTCCTTAACCGTTTTTTCGATTTGCCACTCCTGGGTATGGCGATCACTGCTAACAAAAATGGAGACTGGATCCGCTTCAACGACCATTTATGCACGCTGTTCAATTTAACCCGTGAAGAACTCTATCGCTTTAATCTGATGGCATTAACGCATCCGGATGACAGGGCTCGAGACGATATCGAGTGGGAAAAAATGAAGCAAGGTGAATCCGAAGGCTACCGACGGGAAAAACGCTTCGTGTTACGAGATGGTTCAGTGCTGTACGCCATTGTCGACAGTCGCTGTATTCGTGATACACATGGGGGTCTGGAATGTATTATTAACGTCATCGAAGATATTACCGCCCGAAAAAACAGTGAGTTTTATCTGATTCGTCAGAACAACCTCTATAACATGCTCTCACAGACCAATCAGGTGATTGTCCGCTGTCAGAATAAAAAACAATTACTCGAAAATATATGCCGCATCGCCGTCCAACATGGCGGTTTCGCATTTGCCTGGATCCGGCTTGACCCGCTTCATCAGGCCTCATGCTGTTACCATCCGATTAAATATGGTCAGGATGCGGGCTTTCTCACCGCTATCGAAGAATATCAACACCAGTATTATAAGCCAGGCCTACAAGAACCGGAGAATCTGCTGCCAAGCGATCGAGTCATGAAAACCGGTCAACATTTGATTATCAATGATTTTCAGGAAGATCGAACGGAAGCGCCATTACGGATCTCCGCGGAAGCCTCAGGATTTCGTTCTGCGGGATATCTCGTGTTGCGGGAACAGGGAACGATCATTGGCACATTAAACCTCTACTCGGATGAGCCCGGTGTTTTCACTCCAGAAGTCCTCTATACCCTGAATGACATGATCATGGATGTCACATTTGCGTTAGACACCATCAATCAGGCAGAAGAACGCGCAATTGCGCTGACAGCATTACAAAATGCCAGTGAAGTAATCGATGCCAGTCCGACCGTCCTGTTTCGCTGGCAACCAAACTCCAGTTGGAAACTCGAATATGTATCGAGCAATGTGCAACGGTGGGGATATAAAGCCAATGACTTTATTTCTGGTGAGCTGACCATGAGCGACCTGCTG
Source organism: Tolumonas sp. (assembly GCA_003251455.1). GTDB lineage: Bacteria > Pseudomonadota > Gammaproteobacteria > Enterobacterales > Aeromonadaceae > Tolumonas. The sequence goes on along the minus strand of QKFI01000432.1, from coordinate 38,074 downwards.
CATCCGGACGATTTACAACGTGTTTGGGCTGAAGTGATCCACCATATTGAACGGCGACACCGGGAATATTCTCTGGAATGCCGCATCAAAACAGCCGAAGGACATTATCTTTGGGTCGAAAATCATGTCACCACAGCGTTTGATCGTCGCGGACGGCCGACCTCTCTCACGGGTGTCATGACGGATATTTCCCAACAAAAAGCGGATGAATTTCAGTTGCGTCAGGCAGCAATTGTGTTTGAAAGCACCCGGGAAGGCATCATCATTACCGATGCTGAGCACAAGATTATTAAAGTGAACCGGGCTTTCCTCGATCTGTTCGGCTATGAAGAACAGGAACTATTGCATCAGCATCGCCGGATTCTGAATTCAGGCAAACATAATGATTATTTTCTGGATACGGTCCAGAAATCACTCGATACCTACGGTCTCTGGCGAGGTGAAGTCTGGAGTCAGCGAAAAGACCACAAAATTTTACCCATGATGACCAGTATTAATCCCGTTCGGGATGATACAGGCAAGCTACTGTATTACATCAGTATTTATACAGATATCAGTCAGTTAAAGGACTCAGAGGCCCGACTGGAGCATATGGCACTGCATGATCCGCTAACGGGTTTACCGAACCGGGCAATGCTCACCAAACAACTTGGTCTGGCATTACATGAAGCGGAGCAAAGTCAGCGTCGAATTGCACTGCTGATGCTCGATCTGGATCACTTTAAAAATGTGAATGACAGCTTTGGTCATCATTATGGCGATGAATTACTGCATCAGGTTTCAGATCGTCTGAAACATCAGTTACGCAGTACCGATATTGTTTGCCGTTTAGGGGGCGATGAATTTACAGTTCTAATGAAAAATAATCCGAATCTGGATGATGTCTCGATTCTGGCAAACAAAATTATAGATACGCTTCATCAGCCTTTTACACTCTCGAATGAGCGAAGTGTACTAATTGGAACCAGCATTGGGATTAGTCTCTATCCGGAACATGGTCAGACAGCGGATGTACTCATGCAACAGGCTGATACGGCGATGTATCAGGCGAAGCAGGAAGGTCGTGATGACTATCGGTATTTCTCAGAAGCACTGTTTCAGAAAGCCAAAGCACGTCTGGAACTGGAGCAACGTCTGCATCGAGCGATTACGGGTCAGGAATTCCAGCTGTTCTTCCAGCCACAAATAGAATTGAAAACCAATCAGGTTATCGGTGCAGAAGTATTACTTCGTTGGAATGATCCGGAATATGGTGTCATCCCCCCATCAGAATTTATTACGGTCGCGGAAGAAACCGGTTTGATCCAGAACATTGGAGAATGGGTGCTTTTCGAAGCTTGTCGTCAGGGTGCTCTCTGGCTGGAAGCCGGGTTACCATCAATTCATCTGGCAGTGAATCTATCCCCACTACAGCTACATCATGGAGCCGTAGAAGATATGATCAAATTGATACTGAAAAATACAGGATTCCCGGCAGCCAATCTGGAACTGGAACTCACTGAAAGCGCCCTGATGGAACAACCAGATGAAGCCGCACATATTTTACAGGGACTACGTCAGCATGGGATCCGGATTGCGATTGATGACTTCGGAACCGGATATTCTTCCCTCGCCTATTTGAAGCAGTTCCCATTGGACGTGTTAAAAATCGATAAACGATTTGTGGATGACATTCCTCATGAACAGGATGATATGGAAATCGCGGCCAGTATCGTTGCCATGGGACATTCATTGCGTCTGACCGTTCTGGCCGAAGGTGTGGAAAATCAAGAACAGCTCGATTTCCTGAAGCAACAGGGTTGTGATTATTATCAGGGCTATTTCGGTAGTGAGCCTTTATCAGCCACTGCTTTTGAAGATTATCTCAAGGCTCAAACACTGATCACGCAAGACACCAGCATCACATGCACATTATAGAGTCAGAATATACCGGATCACTTTTCCCATAAGCTGACCCAATTTCTGTTTATCCACATTCGGGTTGTAAATGGCCTTCAGGAGCAACCCGTCAAACATCGAGCCGATCACCTCGGTTTTCATAGCTACATCTTCGGTAGTCGTTGCACCACGTTGTGCCATTTCAAGCTCCAGGATCCGGGTCATTCGTGCTTTCCCCTGACGCTTATATTCCTGCATGATCGCAGCGATGGTTGGATTTCTGGCAGACTCCGCCGTGAACTCCAACATCAGACCCGCGCTATGCGGATACATCATATGTTCGATCCCGGCAGGAACTTCATCGACCATCGTTTCAAGTATGGAGTCGGTTGATAAAAAAAACTCGGTCCATTCCAGCATGATATGCGCATCTCGCTCAACAATCGCGGCGATGATGGCTTCTTTATTTTCAAAATAATGATAAATATGACCCGGACTCATTCCAGCCAACTTCGAGATCTGAGCCATGCTGGCACCATGAAAACCATGAAGCCGGAAACACTCCGCAGCAGCATCTAAAACCTGACAACGGCGTTGCTCTGCACGGCTGGAAATCTCTGATTGGGACCCTTTTGTATCGCTCATAATCCACCCTATTTTTGAGGGGGCGTATCTTACCCCGAAATCTCATTGATAGTGTACAAATACTAATCTAGAATGAACACTCTAAATAGAATGAATATTCAATTTTTATTTTTTTGTTAAAAGATTGTAAAGATTCTCTGGCCGCTTATACGATGAGTATCAAACTGTGCCATTTCAACTTCTCGAGGTGTGTATGCCGTATCCACGTTTCCTGGTTAATGCGTTGACCATATCAATGTTAACCACCACTCTGATACTTACTGGTTGCAATCCATCCAGTGAACAAACCCAGGGGGTGGCAAAACAAGCCGCTCAGGAAGTGGATGTTCTTACACTGAACACACAACCTGTGACACTACATACACAATTACCAGGAAGAACCAGTGCATATCGTGTTGCTGAAGTTCGTCCTCAGGTCGGCGGCATCATCCTAAAACGTCTGTATACCGAAGGGAGTGATGTCAAAGCTGGCCAGGTACTTTATCAAATTGACCCAGCTACTTATGAAGCTAGCCTTGCCAGTGCAAAAGCCACTTATGAACGCGCAGTGGCAACGGAAAAGAGCGCGCGCATCAAAGCAGACCGTTATAAAAGCCTGATCCAGACCAAAGGCGTAAGCCAACAGGATTACGATGATGCCGAAGCAACCTGGCAACAGGCCAAAGCTGATGTTGCATCCGCCAAAGCAGCAATTGACACCGCAAAAATCAACCTGAATTACACAAAAGTAACTGCGCCGATCTCTGGCCGAATTGGAAAATCATCTGTCACTGAAGGCGCCTTAGTGACCGCACAGCAAACAACGGCACTGACCACCATTCAACAATTAGATCCAATCTATGTGGATGTCAGCCAATCCAGCGGTGACATGCTGAAACTGAAAAAAGCATTAGATAGCGGCCAGTTGGAAAAAGTGGATGAGAAATCAGCCAAAGTCACTTTACTGTTTGATGATGGTTCCAGTTATGCAGAATCAGGCACGCTGCAATTCTCTGATGTAACAGTCGATGAGGGGACTGGTGGCGTGACTGTTCGTGCAATCTTCCCAAATAAAAACATGGACTTATTACCAGGTATGTTTGTTCGCGCCGAACTGGGTGAAGCAACGGTCAATGATGCGATCCTGATTCCGCAGTTAGCTGTCAGCCGGGATCCGAAAGGCAATGCGACTGTCTGGGTTGTGAATGATAAGGGCCAGGCAGAACAACGTGCTTTTGAAACTGCACGCTCAGTTGGGAATGACTGGCTGGTGAAAAGTGGTCTGAAAGCCGGTGACAAAGTTATCGTCAATGGCACATTAAAAGTCCGGGCCGGTATGCCGGTTTCCGCCAAAGAAGTTGATGCGGCTTCGTTAGAAACCACATCAACAACGAATCAGTAATTTGTAGCGGAGTCCTTATGTCCCGATTTTTTATCGATCGCCCCATATTTGCATGGGTCATCGCGATTGTGATCATGCTGGCCGGTGCGCTGGCGATTGACACATTGCCTGTAGAGCAATATCCGACGATTGCACCACCTTCGGTCCGCGTCCAAACCACTTATCCAGGTGCGTCAGCAAAAACTGTTGAAGACAGTGTGACGCAGGTTCTGGAACAAAACATGACCGGGATTGATAACCTGCTGTATATGTCCTCCCAAAGTGACTCCAGCGGTAGTGTCAGTATTACCCTGAATTTCACGGCTGGTACGGATGCGGATACCGCACAGGTTCAGGTACAGAATAAAGTCCAACAGTCACTGAGCTCTTTACCGCAAGCCGTTCAGGATCAAGGGGTGACGGTTGAGAAATCCAACTCATCTTTCCTGATGGTGGTTGGTTTGATTTCTGATGATGGAAAGTTAACCCAATCAGATATCAGTGACTATCTGGTGACGAACATCAAAGAGCCGCTGAGCCGTCTTGAGGGTGTCGGTTCGGTTCGTGTCTTTGGTGCACAATATGCGATGCGTATCTGGTTAGACCCGAACAAACTGAATAGCTTTAGCCTGACGCCATCTGATGTGACAACAGCAATCACCAATCAGAACACGCAATTTTCTGTCGGTCAGTTAGGTGCAACGCCTGCGGTACCCGGACAACAGTTGAATGCCACGATCACAGCACAAGGTCGTCTGACGAATGTGGATGAATTTAAAAACATCCTGCTGAAAGTGAATACCGATGGCTCCCAGGTTCGTTTGCGTGATGTTGCACGCGTAGAATTGGGTTCTGAAAACTATTCGGCTGTCGCGCGTTTGAATGGTAAACCGTCATCAGGGATCGCTGTCAGTCTGGCAACGGGAGCCAACGCGCTGGAAACCGCGAAGATTGTCAAAGCCAAAATGGATGAGTTATCCAAATACTTCCCATCCGGGCTGAAACTGGTGTATCCGTACGATACCACGACCTTCGTAAAAATCTCCATCAGCGAAGTTGCGCATACCCTGGTTGAGGCAGTCATCCTGGTCTTCCTGATCATGTACCTGTTCCTGCAAAACTTCCGGGCAACGCTGATCCCTTCGATCGCGGTTCCCGTTGTTTTGTTGGGGACATTCGGGATCATGTCCGCTTTCGGCTACAGTATTAACACGCTCACCATGTTTGGTTTGGTGCTGGCCATCGGCTTGTTGGTTGACGATGCGATCGTTGTCGTCGAAAACGTCGAACGTGTGATGTCAGAAGAAGGACTATCACCGCTTGAGGCGACCCGTAAATCAATGGATCAAATTACCGGTGCATTGATTGGTATTGCGCTGGTACTGTCAGCCGTGTTCGTGCCAATGGCATTCTTTAGCGGCTCAACTGGTGCAATCTACCGTCAGTTCTCGGTGACTATTGTTTCAGCGATGGCACTGTCTGTCGTCGTGGCATTGATCCTGACTCCTGCATTGTGTGCCACGATTCTGAAGCCAATTCCGAAAGGAGATCATGGCATTCAGAAAGGGTTCTTCGGCTGGTTTAACCGGATGTTTGAACGCAACACCCGCCGCTACCGGACGATGGTAGGTAAAGTGATGCAGCATACCGGCCGTATGTTGATCATCTATGTTGCCTTACTTGGTGGGGTGGTCTTCTTCTTTAAAACATTACCTTCATCGTTCCTGCCGGATGAAGACCAGGGTGCACTCATGGTCATGGTTCAGTTGCCAACCGGCGCAACGCAGGAACGGACCCTGAAAGTGTTGGATCAGGTCGCTGATTACTTCAACACGGCAGAAAAAGATAATATCGAGACAGTCTTTACAATTGCAGGCTTCAGCTTTGCCGGTAGCGGTCAGAACATGGGGCTTGGTTTCGTGAAGTTAAAAGACTGGAGTCAACGTACTGCGCCGGGCTCTGACTCTACGTCGATTGCTGGTCGTGCAATGGGTCATTTCATGAAAGTGAAAGACGCATCGATTTTTGCTCTGAATTTGCCTGCCATTCGAGAATTGGGGAATGCCACCGGGTTTGACTTATATCTGCAGGATCAAGGTGGATTAGGTCACGATAAGCTCATTCAGGCACGAAATCAGTTGCTTGGCATGGCAGCAAAAGACCCTATTCTGGCGCGTGTTCGTCCAAACGGCATGGAAGACACTCCGGAATATAACGTCAATATCGATTATGAAAAGGCAATGGCGTTAGGTTTGTCTGTTTCAGACATCAACTCGGCGCTCTCGATTGCCTGGGGTTCAAAATACGTCAATGACTTCATTGATCGTGGCCGCATCAAAAACGTTTATGTACAAGCAGATGCACCTTTCCGGATGCAACCGGAACATTTGAATCTGTGGTATGTGAAAAACGCTGCCGATCAAATGGTACCGTTCTCAGCCTTTGCAAAAGGTAGCTGGAGTTATGGCTCACCGAGCCTGCAACGTTACAACGGATCTTCTGCTGTTGAGATCGTCGGGGAACCTGCCGCCGGTTACAGTAGTGGTCAGGCAATGACTGAAATGGCAAAACTGATTTCACAATTGCCGACCGGGATTGGTTTCGAATGGACAGGCCTTTCTTATCAGGAACAGGTTTCAGGAAGTCAGGCACCTGCACTGTATGCAATTTCTTTGCTGGTTGTCTTCTTGTGTCTGGCGGCCCTGTATGAGAGCTGGTCGATTCCGTTCTCTGTGATGCTTGTGGTTCCGTTAGGGATATTCGGTGCGTTACTGGCAGCATCATTACGCAGCCTCTCGAACGATATTTTCTTCCAGGTAGGTCTGCTAACGACCATTGGTTTGTCGGCGAAAAATGCTATTCTGATAGTGGAGTTTGCTAAAGAACTGTTCGATAAAGGCATGGGATTAAAACAAGCCGTGATTGAAGCATCGCGCATTCGTTTACGTCCTATTCTGATGACATCCATGGCGTTCTTACTCGGGGTATTCCCATTGGTGATCAGTACCGGTGCCGGTGCAAATGGTCGTCATGCGATTGGTACTGGGGTAACCGGCGGGATGATTGCCGCAACTGTACTGGCAATTTTCTATGTACCAAGCTTCTTTGTGCTCGTCATGAAATACTTCAGTAAATACCGCAAAACATTAAAAGCACCGATAACAGCGGAGAACAATAAACATGATTAAGCGCCCTCTCGCGTTCGTCATTCCCCTCTTATTAGCGGGTTGTTCTATGGCGCCGGACTATCAACGTCCGGCGGCACCAATTCCTACTAATTACGTGGTCAACACGGATGCAATCGCTCAAGATACGGGTTGGAAAGATGTATTCACGGATTCACATTTACAGGCACTGATCGACATCGCACTGCAAAATAACCGCGATCAGCGTGTTGCCGTATTGAATGTCGAAACATACCGCGCTCAATATCAAATCCAACGGGCAGCACAGTTACCAACGATTAATGCCAGTGGGTATCAATCTCGCCAACGGATCCCAACTGCATATTCAGGTACGGATCCAAAGATCAGCACGACTGATTCAGCAACTGTTGGGATCAGCGCTTATGAGTTAGATCTGTTCGGTCGGGTGAAAAGCCTGAAAGATCAGGCCCTGGAAACCTATCTGGCTCAGGAAGAAACTCAACGCTCAACTCAGTTAACCATCATTTCAAATGTTGCGACTGCTTATCTGACTTTGCTGGCTGATCAGGATCTGCTGCGTTTAACTGAAGATACAACGAAGAGCTACGAACAAAGCTATCAGTTAACCGACCAACGTTATCAGGCTGGGATCTCATCATCACTGGATCTGAGTCAGGCCCGCAGCAACCTCGAAAGCGTTCGAGCAAGTCTAGCCCAATATCGCCGACAAGTGGCATTAGACAAAAATGCACTGCAGTTGTTATTAGGTACCAATCTGCCAGATAACCTGTCAGCAGGTCTGCCCGCTGAAGATTTAACGCTGCTTACACCATTAACTGCAGGTGTTCCATCAACCTTATTGACTCGTCGTCCGGATATTCTGGCCGCTGAACACGCATTAAAAGCAGCAAACGCCAACATCGGTGCAGCACGCGCTGCATTTTTCCCGACCATCAGTCTGACCGCAGCAGCAGGAAGCATGAGCTCTTCTCTGAGCAGCCTGTTTAACAGTAATTCTGGTACCTGGAGCTTCCAACCAAGCATCAGTATGCCAATTTTCGACTGGGGTAGCCGTTCTGCCGCATTAGATGTGGCGAAAGTCAGTGAACAAATCCAGGTTGCGACCTATGAAAAAGCAATTCAAACTGCGTTCAAGGAAGTAAGTGATGGTTTGGTTTCTCAAGACGGTTATAAAGAGCAACTGGTTGCTCAGCAAGCACTTGTTGAGGCAACACAAACTTACTACAAACTTGCAGAAGATCGTTATGAAAAAGGTGTTGATAGTTATCTGACCTTACTGGATGCGCAACGTTCTCTATTCACTGCAGAGCAATCACTGGTGAGTACCCGTTTAGCTGTGTTATCGAACAGAGTGGCGCTCTTCCAGGCGCTTGGTGGCGGCTGGGCTGAACCCGTCAAAGAGTAAAAAATCGTCATCGACCAAAATGAGGGAGCCCATCAAATCGGATTCGGTTTTTTAGGTTCAGGCTTGGTAACAGGCCATTTTGGTTGTTTTCCGGCACGTTGCCGAATGGCTTCCCATTATTAATGGGAAGCCTTTTTTTCAGATTCTGCTCATTTTTCATGCTTCCCCTTTTCCCTTCCAGTTGTGGTAGTATGACGCCGATCACAACCATCAATAACGAACTGCTTTGTTCTTATGAAAAAACTGAATTTATTCTTTACCGGCTTATTGCTTCTAATGACTCCTACACTGGGGTGGACCATGCCGGTTACTGATTTCGTTGATACCCTGTTTATTGGCGGGGGTATCATGCTATTTCTTGGCGGCATTATCATGTTGCTCATTCCCGGATTGTTACGAACCGGCATCATGACAACAGTCATTGCAGATATTCTGTTTGTTTCCCGTATGCTTTTCCCGCAAAAAATTGATGATCTGTTCGCTGCACAAACAGAATGGTTACCGTTTATTGATAGTGCTTCTGTCAATACCGGACGGATCTACGCCGCTGTATTAGTGGTCAGTACGTTAATAGCCATCCTTTGTTTTCGTTGGCTTCTGATTTCGGCTGTAGGTCGTCCCGCCAAGCCACAGAAGACAAAAAGCAAAACAAAATCTGCGTCTCATAAACCACAAAAATCACGATTGAACCGGGATCGGGACGATTTCAGTGGTTATGAAGAAGAAGAAACGTTACCCCCTGAACCAGAACACACCTCACCATCACACACAAAACGTTTCCGCGTGCATGACTATCTGGAAAACCTGGAAAAACAACAGGCTTACGAAGAGTCAGTCAAACACCGAAAAGCGAAAGATGAGTCGGTGCCAACCATTCAGTTTGACCGGATTGAACGTTAATCACTGCCCAGGATTTCTATGTCTTCTCATCAGAAACAACCGCTGCTGACGGTCACGTTGGCAGCGATTGGCGTTGTATACGGCGACATCGGCACCAGCCCGTTATATACATTTAAAGAGTGTTTTTCCCCACACATTGGTCTGCCTCCGACTCAACCGGTTGTATTCGGTTTTTTATCATTGATTTTCTGGGCGTTAATTCTGGTGGTATCCGTAAAATATCTGGCATTTGTACTGCGTGCAGATAACCGGGGTGAAGGTGGAATTTTGACACTCATGTCTCTGGCAGGTCGTAATACCTATGCAGGAACAACAACGGCATTGCTGGTTCTGGGATTGATTGGCGGTGGATTTTTCTATGGTGAAGTGGTCATTACACCAGCCATGTCAGTTCTTTCGGCATTAGAGGGCTTGAGTGTCGCAACACCAGCGCTCACAGCCTACATACTGCCAGCAGCAATCGGCGTCTTAACCGCACTGTTTTTTATTCAGAAACATGGCACCGGTAATGTCGGGAAATTCTTCGGCCCAGTCATGTTGGTGTGGTTCTCGACCCTCGCCATTTTAGGGTTAATCAGCATCATCAAACATCCTCAAGTGCTGGCCGCAATCCATCCGCACTGGGCAATCCAATTTTTCCTTGATCATAAATTAGTCGCATTCATTTCGCTTGGCTCAGTCGTACTTGCAATTACAGGCGTAGAAGCTTTATATGCGGATATGGGTCACTTTGGTAAATTCCCTATCCAACTAGCCTGGTTTAGTGTGGCCTTACCAGCACTGATCCTGAACTACTTTGGTCAGGGTGCATTGATCCTGACCAATCCAAAAGCCATCGAAAACCCTTTCTTTAATCTCGCACCTGATTGGCTGGTGTTCCCGTTGGTATTGCTCTCAACAGCCGCGACTGTTATTGCATCGCAGGCAGTGATTTCCGGGGTGTTTTCTCTCACCAGACAGGCTATCCGACTGGGTTATTTGCCCGGTATGAATATCCTGCATACCTCAGAATCGGAAGCAGGTCAGATCTATATCCCGTTTGTAAACTGGACCCTGTTTATTGCAGTCCTTGTCGTGGTTTTGATCTTCCGGGCGTCCAGTAACCTGGCCGCAGCATACGGGATTGCCGTTACCGGGACGATGGTGATTACCTCAATTCTGGTCTGTACGGTTGCCCGTCACAACTGGGATTGGCCACGCCGAATCGTCAAAATGATTCTGATTGTATTACTCTGCATCGACGTACCACTTTTTTCAGCGAATGTAACCAAACTGCTTGCTGGCGGTTGGTTACCGGTGACACTGGGAGCCATCATGTTTTTGGTCATGGTGACCTGGAAATGGGAGCGTTTCCAGCTCTTGCGTCAGCTGAGTCGTATGAGCATGCCGTTGGAAAGTTTCGTCTCAAAAGTTGAAAAAGAAGAGCCACTAAAAGTACCGGGAACCGCAATTTATCTGTCCCGAACCCAACAGGGTATCCCTCACGCCTTACTGCATAATCTGAATCATAACCATGTACTGCATGAACGCATTGCCCTGATGACCATCCGGACGCAGGATATTCCCTACGTCGATGCTGAAAACCATATCAAGATTGAATCGCTATCGCCGAATATCTGGCGGATTGCAGCAACGTATGGTTTCCATGAAACACCGGATGTGTATGACCTGTTCCGTCATTGTGCGATTCACGGTATGAACTTCAATCTGAATAACACCACCTTCTTCCTGTCACGCGAAACGCTGCTGCCATCAAAACGTTCAATACTGGCGAAGTTACGCGCTGCATTGTTTATCTGGTTGAGCAAAAACTCCTTACGCACAAACGATTTCATCCATATCCCTGCAGACAGGGTTGTGGAAATGGGTGTACAGGTCGAAGTATAAAAAACATATCATTCAAACCGGCATTTTTGCCGGTTTTTCTTTTTCAGGCTTCCATTGATATTTATTGGGCTTTCGATGTGTATTGGGGTTCCATAGATTCACAGGTATAATCAACCCACTGTATAAAAATACACCTCCTTTCGGTGTAAATGCTTTGGGGTCGTAATGGATATCTCCTACCTGCTCGATGGTCTTAATGACAAACAACGCGATGTTGTCGCTGCACCCTTACAAAATATGCTTGTACTGGCTGGCGCCGGGAGCGGCAAGACACGCGTATTGGTGCACCGGATTGCATGGCTGCTTCAGGTCGAACAGGTCTCCCCACACAACATTCTTGCCGTGACCTTCACGAATAAAGCCGCAGCCGAAATGCGTGGGCGTATTGAAAAATTATTGGATAGTAATCTGGGTTATGGTCGTGGCGGTATGTGGATTGGCACCTTCCACGGCTTGGCACATCGTCTGCTGCGTGCGCATCCCCTTGATGCAAATCTGCCCGAGGATTTTCAAATCATCGACAGTGATGATCAGCTCCGGTTGATTAAACGCATTCTGCGAAATATGAATCTGGATGAAAAACAGTGGGTACCTCGTGCAGTTGCAGGTTTCATCAACGGTAAAAAAGACGAAGGTTTACGTCCTCACCATTTGGATGCGTTTGATCCGGTCACCAGCACATACAAAAAACTCTACACCGCCTATCAGGAAACCTGTGACCGTGCCGGTCTTGTCGATTTTGCGGAACTGCTGCTACGAGCCCATGAGCTCTGGCTGAATAAACCGCATTTGCTGGAACATTATCAGCAACGCTTCCGCCATATTCTGGTCGACGAATTTCAGGATACCAACGGCATCCAGTATGCGTGGATCCGTCTGCTGGCCGGAGACAGCAGCAAAGTCATGATAGTGGGTGATGACGACCAGTCTATCTATGGCTGGCGTGGTGCCCGTGTGGAAAATATCCAACGGTTCATGACTGATTTTCAGGATGTGCAAACTATCCGTTTAGAACAAAACTATCGCTCCACCAGCACGATCCTGAAAGCCGCCAACCAGTTGATCGCTAATAACGCAGATCGACTGGGGAAAGAATTGTGGACGGATGGTTCCGCTGGCGAACCGATTTCTGTGTATGCGGCTTATAACGAAATTGATGAAGCCCGCTTTATCGTGTCGAAACTGAAAGCCTGGCGTGAACAGGGAAACAGCCTGCTGGATGCTGCAATTCTTTATCGGAATAACGCGCAGTCCCGTATTCTGGAAGAAGCCCTGATGCAGGAACAACTCCCCTACCGGATCTATGGCGGGTTACGTTTCTTTGAACGTCAGGAAATCAAAGATGCATTGGCCTACTTACGCCTTGTGAATAATCGGGGTGATGACGCTTCTTTTGAGCGAGTTGTAAATACACCAACACGCGGCATTGGTGATCGAACTTTGGGGTTAGTCCGCGAAGCAGCCCGGGACAGAGGCATCAACATGTGGCAAGCTGCATGGCAGCTTTGTGAAGAAAGTGTTCTGGCAGGTCGGGCAGCGACCGCGGTTCGCAATTTTCTGGCCTTGATGAATCAACTGGAAACCGATACCGAAGAACTACCATTACACGTGCAAGTCGATCGGGTCATTCGTCAATCCGGACTTTGGACCTACTACGAAAATGAGAAAGGTGAAAAAGGTCAGTCCCGGATAGAAAACCTTGAGGAATTGGTGAATGCGACCCGCTTATTCCGCCCGGATGAAGAATATCTGGATATGTCACCACTGACTGCATTTCTTGCACATGCCACTCTTGAGTCAGGTGAACGACAAGCTGACGAATTTGAAGAAGCCGTCCAACTGATGACATTACATAGTGCCAAAGGTCTGGAATTTCCGCTGGTCTTTATTGTGGGTGTCGAAGAAGGCATGTTCCCTAGTTTACAAAGTGCAGAAGAACCCGGCCGTCTCGAAGAAGAACGTCGCCTGTGTTATGTCGGTATGACCCGCGCGATGGAAAAACTTTACATGACCCATGCCGAAAGTCGTCGTTTATACGGTAAAGAAAGCTATAACCGTCCGAGCCGTTTTCTAAAAGAGCTACCAAACGAATGTCTGGAAGAGGTACGTTTAAGAACACAGGTTAGCTGGCAGAACACAACGCCAGTTCAGGGCCGGTTCAGTCACGACAAACAACAGGATAGTTTTGAAAGCACTGGATTTAAGCTGGGTCAACGCGTGTTACATCCGAAATTCGGGGAAGGCATTGTTTTAAACTATGAAGGCGTCGGCCCACAAAGTCGCGTTCAGGTAAACTTTGCAGATGTTGGTTCAAAATGGCTGGTTGTCGCATATGCCCGACTGGAAGCACTTTAATCAGTCCCAAGGACTTGAAAAACCTGCATCTTATGTCACTGTGAAGAAACAATCAGTGCATTACACTAAACAAAGGATTTCAGGATAAGGACTCATCATGACCGGATTTATCATTTTTGTTGTACTGCTACTCATCCTCATTTTTTGGGGTGTTTCAATTTATAACCAACTGGTTGCGCTGAAAGGTCGCTATCAAAATGGTTTCGCACAGATTGAGGTACAGCTAAAACGCCGTTATGACCTGATCCCGAATCTTGTGGAAACCGCGAAAGGTTACCTGAAACATGAAAGCCAGACGTTAACCGCAGTGACAGAAGCGCGTAATGCTGCACTGGCAGGATTAAAAGCTGCTGCCGCAGCTCCTGGCAACCCCGCTGCGATGCATCAATTGGCTGCTGCAGAGAAACAGTTACTCGGCGCATTAAATGGTCTGAACATTCAGATTGAGGCTTACCCTGAGCTGAAAGCCAACGAAAACATGTTGCAGCTTACGGAAGAAATCACCGCCACGGAAAATCGCGTCGCATTTGCCCGACAGGGATTCAATGACAGCGTCACCGCGTATAACATTTATCGCAATCAGTTTCCGAATAACCTGATTGCCTCCCGATTTGGCCACACAGCAGATGCCAGTCTGCTGGAAATTGAGAATCCGGAAACCTATCACCAGACACCAAAAGTCAGCTTCTGAGTTAAACATCTATGGATTTTTACCGCCATCAGGATCAGGCGAAAAAACTCAGTTTCCGTTTTCTGGCTCTGTTTTTTATTGGTCTGCTTCTACTTTCCGCCGGCCTGTCGTTGGCCGGACTTCTGTTATGGCAGATCACTGACCAGACACATTTAATCCAAACCGACTCGACCCTTTGGCGATGGTATGTGGTTGGGAACGCGATTCTGTTTCTGACATTACTCGCCATTGCGGTGCTGAAATATACCAATCTGTGTCGAGGCGGTCGCATTGTGGCAGAAACCCTCGGTGCGCGTTATATCGCCGCGAGTACATCTCACCCCAATGAGCGCCGACTTCGGAATATTGTGGAAGAAATCGGACTCGCCGCAGGTATCCCGATCCCCAGTATTTATATTCTTGATGAAGAGCCGGGGATCAATGCCTTTGCCGCGGGAATGAGCGTGAATGATGCTGTGGTCGTCGTCACGCAGGGTGCAATGACCTACCTGACGAGAGATGAACTACAAGGGGTGATCGCCCATGAGTTCAGTCATATCGTAAATGGCGATATTCGTCTCAACCAGCAACTAGCTGCCTTAATTGGTAGTCTGATGTTTATCGGTGAAGTCGGTCGCTGGCTCGCGAACACCTCGGGGCGGCGACGCTCGTTTTCTTCCTCCAGAAATAATAAAAGCAGTAGTGCCATTCCTTTATTCGGTTTTTTTCTCATGCTTCTTGGCGTGATTGGAACGGTTTGGGGAAAAATCATGAAAGCTGCCTTGAACCGGCAACGCGAGTTTCTGGCTGATGCATCGGCCGTTCAATTTACCCGCTATGCGGCACCATTAGCGAGTGCACTGAAAAAAGTGGGTGGTTTCCGTTATTCATCGCTGGTGTTCCATCCACAAGCTTCGACTTTTGGTCACTTGTTTTTTTCTCAGGGGCTGACTGAAAACTTCCGCGGCTGGCTCGCGACACATCCACCACTCTCAGAACGGATCTCGCGACTGGATCCGGATTGGGATGGTCGTTATACCAATGCAATGCAACCTGTGCCGGAAGCTGACCAACCTGTTTCACCAGCATTTACGGCAAACCATTTATCGCAGGAAATACAACAGCATCCAGAATTGGTTGGAGCCGTATTGGCCAGTACGGGTTGGTTACCCCGCGTGAACGATCATCAGCCAGAAATAAAAAGAGTCACACCTGACGACTTTAATCCGCCTCCCCAAAAGAACGATAAAGTCTGGGTTTACGATATCACCAGCCCTTCTGAATGGTTACCTCGTATTCCCTCACCACTGATTAAAGCCGCTCGTTCAGCATTTGATGCCCGCTTTCTGATGTATCGTCTGCTGATATCAACGCAGCCAGAAACCGCCGCGAAACAACGAATGCTGTTAGGTAGTGCGTATACGCAGGTGAAAGCGTTGATGAAATACTCGATCCCGAATGGTCTTCAATTTGCGCTCATTGAACTGGCTATTCCTGCGCTTAAAGAAATGACGCCAGAACAGTTTACGGAATTCCATCAGCAAATTTGGTCACTGATTCAGGCCGATGATCAGCAATCCATCGAGGAATGGCTGACCTACCGGATGCTGAATCATCAACTCCATCCACATTTTGGCATTACTACCAGTGCAAAAATTCGGGCATCAACAGTTGAATCACTCTTGCCGAGCCTGAACGTGTTTTTAAGTTATCTGGCCTATCTGGATGAAAGTGATAGCACAGAAAACAGATTTGCAGCCTATCTCAAACACCCTGCAGTCGCTGGATTCAATCTGAAACTGATGCCGACACCAGATATTACGCAACTGGATGAAGCCTTAGATCAATTGCAACAAGCGTCGCTTTCGCTGCGCTGCAATATACTGCAAATCATCATTCAGGCAATTGAATCAGATGGCGTGATACGAAAGGAAGAAGCAGGTCTGTTTCAGATGATGGCGTACTGTCTGGATTGTCCGTTGCCACCACCCAATATCTGGGCTCATTAAGTTGCAGGGAAACAGGTTTTGACTGTTTCCCTGCGTCATCGTTCATTGTGCTTTTTTAGGCGCGATCGCTGACGCCAGTGATGTCAGAATCTGTTTGGATACCAGAGAATATTGTTTCCCGAAATTATGCCCGCCAGTCAGTTGCGTGACAGTGACATTCGGCTGTTTACTTAATATCGGGCACAGATCATCATCTTCTCGTTCGCTATAAAGGCAAAGCAACGGAACATCATGGATCTGTTGTACTTCCGGTAACGTCGGATATTTCCCCTGACTCCCATTACTCACCCAATCCGAAACGTGGATCACGAAATCAGAGCTGGTTGAGGGTACAAACATCGCACCACCGACAACCATATTGCGATATTCGACAGGCAATCGATTAATAACAAATGGAACGATTTCCGCGCCAAATGAATAACCGATCAACAGTACGCGGTTGCGATGCCATTGTTTCGAGTAATAATCAAGAATTCGAACCAAATCCTTCGTTGTCTGGTCAGGCGTTTTTTCTTTCCAGAAATACGTCAGTGTACTCCACCCCACTACAGGCATCCCCTGACTCACCATATGGCCAGAGACGCGTTTATCCAATTCCGCCCATCCACCATCACCCGTCATGAAAACTACGAATGGTTTATTCTGATCGGCTTGTTTTGGTTTGGCGATTGGCAATAAGTCGAGTTGTAAATCATCCACCGGTGTATTCGCAGCGAACCCGGCATAACTGATCAGCAAGGCCATAACAGCACCAACTGCCTGATACCAACGATACTTCATAGCATTTCACTCATCAGGTTATTTACGAATAGTTCCGAGCATGCCACGGCTGATTAACGATGCCGTGTTTGCCAAAATTCGAGGTAATTTCAACCCACTTTGGCTGACCAGATAAGAAGGCCGCCACTGTGGCTGATATTTTTCTTTAAAGCGACGCAATCCCTGGAAGTTATAAAATCGGTTTCCTTTCGCAAAGAGTAACTGGCCTAATTTATTCCAGTAAGGCGCCAGAGGATGTTTGACCATGCCGGACATTGGAGCCATCCCTAGATTAAAGGTTTGATAACCGGCCGATTGTCCCCAGTGAATTAATTCGATAAACAGAAAATCCATCACGCCACCCGGTGATTTTTCCGGATCGTATCGCATAAGATCGATCGACAATTCGGTTTTTGATTCGCTCGTCCAAACGTTGGCAAATCCGACTAGTTCCCCGTTGTTATATGCCATCGCTAACGAACAACGGATCAGATAATCCTTATCGAAACGGCCTACCGAGAATCCCTTCTCTCGGACATTCTTCTCACCCATCCAGGCATCAGAAATCGCTTGTAACTGCGGAATCCAAGCTTCAACTTCTTCGGCGGGGATCATCGCAAATGAAAGCCCATCCCGTTTGGTCTTGGCATAGGTTTGTCGCAAACTTTTGCGAGAGCTGCCTTCAAGTGTGAATGTATTCAGATCGATGATCGCTTCTTCGCCTAATTTCAGCGGTGAAAGTCCCAGCTCAAGATAATGAGGCAGATATTCAGCACCAACTTCATAAAAGACAGGCCAAGCATCATAGCTGTCGCAGAGTTCGCGGAACTGCCATAGCAATTCATCGTAATATTTTTCAGGACCAATCGGATCACCCAAAACAATCCAACTGCGTCCTTCCATGCCATACATCAGGAATGCTTCCCGGGATGGATGGAACAACAAATATTTATCGCCCAGTAACGCGAGATAACCTTGAGTCCGACCGTACTGTTGCACCAACCTGAATGCCAGCTCCTGCTCATCTGGTGTTGGTAAATCCGGCTGCATCCGGATCGGTCGGAGCAGTCGGTGTAAGCCATAGCCAGCCGCGACAATCGCAACCAACATCCCAGCTCGCATCGCACGCGGAGCATTGTGGAGGAAAGTGAACTCCCACCACAGATCATGGTTGTATTCCACATGCTTATAAGAGAACAGGATCAGCCAGAAAGTCCCCGTTAACACCGCCAGAACCGCGAAAATCCAACTCAGGGAAAATGGCTCGTTGTATAGCATCCCCTTGCGATAAAACAGATGACGGCAAGGTAACAAGCAGATCAGAATTAAGGTTGAGAGAATGGCTTCTTCCCAGTCTAACCCCTTCATCAATGAGAATGCTGCAGCTGCAGCCAGCAGAATGGCTGTCAGAATAAATGCCGAATCAGAACGTCGTTGTAATCGATACGCAAGAATGAGCAACGCAAAACCAATCAAACTTCCTGCTAAATGAGAAGCTTCAATCAGGGGGAGCGGTACAATATCCGCTAACCACTCCATACGCCATCCCACCGCAGGCGTTGCACCAGAGAACAGTAAGACCGCACCCACAATAAAGACCGCTAGACTGAGCAACGTAGGCAGAATAGGACTTAACGTTTGTACCGGTATGAGCCAAGCCTTTAATTTAGCCCGATGCTGGAGTAATTCCATCCCGACAAACAAGCTCAAGCTAATCAGGAATGGCACCAGATAGTAAATAATACGGAAAAGAATCAAGGCACCGAGAATATGCCCAGGAAGCATAAACGGACTTAACATCACGGTGACAATTGATTCGAATATACCAAGCCCGCCCGGCACATGCGCAAGCACACCGATGAGATTTGCCGAAACAAAAACAGCCAGAACAGACCAGTAACCGACACCAGAATCAGACGGTAGCAGACTATAAAATATTGCACCGGCTAACATCCAATCACATGCTGCGACCAAGATTTGGCTCACTGCTTGTCGGGAGGTCGGCAATGCCCACTCATAATGACGCCAGCGTAAAGGCTCCTGACGGATCATCGGTAAAATGAGATAAGCCAACACAATCGAGATACAACCAACGCCGATGGCCTGAAAAGATGACACTAGCCAGTCAGGGAGTGGTAAGGCGGCAGGAAATGCCTTGACGCCTAAAGCAAGCGCTATCCCACCAACCAAAAACAAACCGAGAAAAAAAGTGATGGAACAGAAAACGATCACTTTTGCGATCTGTCCTGGCGTGAGGCCTTCTTTTGAATAAAAACGATACCGAATCGATGCGCCAGTCAGTAAAGAAAAACCTAACGTATTCGAGAAGGTATAACCGATGAAAGATGTGAGTGCGATGCGCGGATAAGGCACTTTCACTCCCACCTGTCGCAGTGCCAGCCAATCGTAACCCGTCAATAAACCATAGTTCACGAAAGTCAGCAGACCCGCCAGAACGAGAATAGATAAGGGTAATTCTTTTACGTGGGTAACTAAATCATGCCATTTATATTCATGATCCAGATTATAAAGAACAAACAGTGCAAGACTTAATAGCAACAGGCTGACAATCACTCCCAGCCAACCGCGGAAACGAGCCATAAACCTATACTTATAAATGTATGGGGCAATGGCGCGTATCATCGCTGAGAGCTTTGGGACAAACAAGATGTCCCACCAGCTCTCATTAAAATATATTTACCTGTTCAGGCGTGTTCGATCGTGATATGCGCTAATTTTGCCACTTGGGATAATGAACCACGTAATGCCGAGACATCCTCCTGACTGGTTTCAGTCACACCAATAATCGCTGCATAACGCTGTTCGCCAATTTGCCAGACATGGAGATCCTGCATCGTCATCTGGTATTCGGCTACTTGAGAGATAATTTCCTGACGTACGCTGGTCTGATTATTAGCATCAATCAGAATTAAACTACTTTCTTTGAGTAGTCCCCATGCCCAGACCAAGATCACGACAGCACCAACAATCCCCATCAACGGATCAAGCCAGGCTGCGCCCCAGAGTAAACCACCTGATAGCGCAACAATCGCCAGTACAGATGTCGCAGCATCTGTCAGCACATGGATATAAGCCGCTTTTTTATTCAGATCATGTCCGTGGTGATGCGCGTGGTCATGGTCATGGTCATGGTCATGGTCATGGTCATGGTCATGGTCATGGTCATGGTCATGGTCATGGTCATGGTCATGGTCATGGTCATGGTCATGGTCATGGTCATGGTCATGGTCATGGTCATGGTCATGGTCATCAGTATCATGATGGTGGTGATGTCCAAGTCCATGATGATGTTGATCCCCCAGTAACCAGGCACTGAATAAGTTCACCGCCAATCCTAATGCTGCGACCATCATCGATTCGATATAATTGATTTCTCCCGGATGCATCAATCGTTGCACCGATTCCGCCATCATCGAGAAGGCTATCGCAGCCAGGATCAGAGCACTGGTATAGGCGCCTAAGACTTCAATTTTCCAAGTGCCAAACGCCAATCGATGATCACCCGCCCAACGACGAGACAGAGAATACGCCACCAGCGAGATACCTAATGCGAGTGCATGGGTACTCATGTGCCAGCCATCGGCCAGCAATGCCATCGAATGAAATGCCCATCCGGCTGTAATTTCTATCACCATCATGATCAAGGTAAGAATGACAACCCAGCGGATACGCTGCTCTGCACCTTGATGAGGGCGTTGAAACGCGGCAGACTGCCCACATTGCATAACTTCTGGAACATGTGACATAACTGACTCCGGACTTATAATACTGTCTTAAATGAAATTGAGAGCTATTATTAATAATATACTCCCCCCCAGTATAATCAAGGACATTTCATGAGCCATACATTGATCCATAAAAAGGCCTTACTCAATCGGGTAAAACGACTGAAAGGTCAGGTAGACGCGCTTGAACGAGCCTTGAATGAAGAAACTGGCTGCTACCCTATCCTGCAACAAATCACTGCAATCAGGGGCGCCATCAATGGTCTCATGGCAACTGTCATCGAAGGTCACATCCGAGAACACATGCAACCACTCGAAGAAGAAGAAGAGCCAAACGCAACAGAAGAGTTAGTGAAAGTGCTACGTTCGTATCTGAAATAACTATTTTGCACTACAAATGAACCCGATTTTTGCACAAAATCACCATTTTTAGTGTTTTTTAGTAGCAAATTTGCTCAATGAATGGGATATTTCTGCACCATCCGGCGTAGATGTAGCAATATCCTGTCGATATAACATCAGAAACAGTTAAAACGACCTGTTTCTATGTTTAAAAGCAGCGCATATTTCTGCCCCGGTTACAGGAGTTTTGTTTAACGCACTACCGTGTCAGGGAACCCATATGAGCCAATCCCCATCCTTATTTGTTCGACTAATCAATAACACGAGCCTGATAACCCAGATTATCATTGGCATGATCGTCGGTATTGCCTTAGCGACAATTACTCCAGAAACCGCCAAATCAGCTGGTTTACTGGGTACGTTATTTGTCGGTGCTTTAAAAGCTGTAGCACCGGTGCTGGTATTTATTCTGGTGACCAACGCGATCGCAAGTCATAAGAAAGGAAACAAAACCAGTATCAAACCTTTATTAGTTCTCTATCTGATCGGTACGTTCTGCTCAGCTATTCTTGCTGTTGCTGTCAGCTTTATCTTCCCATCCACCTTACATCTGGTCACACAAGCCAATGAAGTGACACCGCCAAGTGGGATCACTGAAGTACTGAACACACTGCTGTTCAACATTGTGTCAAACCCGGTGAAAGCACTGTTAGAAGGGAACTATATCGGTATTCTGGCTTGGGCGGTTGTATTAGGTATCTCACTGCAGCATGCAAAAGACACCACAAAAGCCTTAATCAACGACCTGTCTCATGCTGTATCAGGTGTGGTGAAAGCGGTCATCCGTTGCGCGCCACTGGGGATTCTGGGTCTGGTTGCATCAACATTTGCTGAAACCGGCTTCTCTGCGTTGATCGAATATGCACAGTTACTGATGGTGTTGGTAGGTTGCATGCTGTTTGTGGCATTAGTCGTAAACCCCCTGATTGTATTCATCAAAATCAAACGCAACCCATACCCACTGGTGTTCATGTGCCTGAAAGAAAGTGGCGTAACAGCATTCTTCACGCGTAGTTCAGCAGCAAACATCCCAGTGAACATGAATTTGTGTGAAAAACTGCGTCTACCAGAACCAGAAGAAACCTACGCCGTGTCTATCCCACTGGGTGCGACCATTAACATGGCAGGTGCTGCAATCACCATTACTGTTCTGGCGCTGGCTGCAGTGCATACCTTAGGGATTGCGGTGGATGTGCCAACTGCAATTCTGCTGAGTGTGCTGGCAAGTGTCAGTGCTTGTGGTGCATCGGGTGTTGCCGGTGGTTCGCTGCTGCTGATCCCATTAGCTTGCAGCTTATTTGGTATCAGTAACGACATCGCAATGCAGGTTGTTGCGGTTGGTTTCGTTATCAGTGTACTGCAAGATTCTGCAGAAACTGCGCTGAACAGCTCAACAGACGTTCTGTTTACTGCTGCTGCTTGTATGGCTGAAGATCGCTCTCTGCATGAAAAATATGTGCAGGAAGCAGAAGAACTCGCCTAATCTTTTCAAGAGGATTGCCAGATGGCAATCCTCTTTTCCTTTTCAATAATGACTAAAGCTTGGTCAGAATTGTTTTAATTTCCATGTATTTTTCCAGCGAATGGAGTGATTTATCCCGTCCGTTCCCAGACTGTTTATAGCCGCCAAATGGCAGATTCTGGTCCCCACTTTCCTCATAACAATTCACCCAAACCGATCCCGCCCGCAATTCTTTCGACATCCGATGTGCAACCCGCATATCTTCAGTCCAAACCCCTGCGCCTAAGCCATAGACAGAGCTGTTGGCAATTTCGATAGCGTCGGCTTCTTCATCAAACAGAATCACAGTACAGACAGGACCAAAGATTTCCTCCTGAGCAATCGTCGTATCAGCTTCACTGAGGAAAACCGTCGGCGTAATGAACCAGCCTTGTTCCTGCATGACAGCATCACCACCACAAACAAGTTGTGCTTCTTGTTTACCGATTTCAATGTAATTCATGACTTTGTCAAATTGCACTTGATCGATAATCGCACCCATCAAGGTTTCTGGATCCAACGGATCAGCTGGTTGCCATGCGGCCGTCACTTTCTTCAATAACTCAATAAATTGCGGATAAACGCTGCGTTGTACTAAAACCCGTGAACCAGCCGAGCACATCTCACCCTGATTAAAAAAGATCCCAGCCGCAACGCCTTCAGCTGCTGCTGCCAGATCCGCATTAGCCATCACGATATTGGCAGATTTCCCGCCCAACTCGAGCCATACCCGCTTTAAATTGGAGGCTGCCGCATCACAGGCAATTTGGCGTCCAACTGCTGTGGAACCCGTAAAAGTAATGCAATCGACTTCAAAATGTTGCGCGAGCGCTTTCCCGACCGCCCCATCTCCAGGTAACACCTGGAAAACGCCATCAGGCAATCCGGCTTCTTTCGCCAATGCCGCGATACGAATTGCAGTGAGGGGCGATTTTTCTGAAGGTTTTAAGATGACGGAATTCCCTGCAGCCAATGCTGGCGCAAATTTCCAACTCGCCATCATCAACGGAAAGTTCCACGGCACAACAGCAGCAACCACCCCCACCGGCTCATGACGGATCACCGCATGCAACTCCGGCGCGATGTCCGGTACTTCCCCTGCTACTTTATCAATCGCCTCTGCGAACCACTGGATACAGTAAGCGGTATTACTAATATCAATTGCTTTTGAAAAACGGATCGGCTTGCCGGTATTCAGTGTTTCCAGCAATGCCAGCTCATTTGCGTTTGTTCGAATCAATGCAGCCCAGTGCAATAAAATCTCTTTCCGCTGCCGTGCAGTCAAACCAGACCAGACGTCCTGTTCAAAACGCTCTCGCGCAATCGTCACTGCGGTATTCACATCAGAAAGATCACAAGCACTTACTTCAGCTAATAACTTTCGATTGGCCGGATTAACCACTGGGATGGTTCGTTTTTCCTTGGCCTCACAATAGTGACCATCAATAAATGCACGCGTTTCAATGGTGAGGGTTTCAGCCAATGCTGGCCATGATTGAACTGTCTGCATATGAATACTCCCGTATAGCCTGATATTGAATAAGCAGTTTTTAGGCCAGTGTTCCGTTCGTAGACTCAAGGATCTTTTCTCTTAACTGAGCAAAAAACAGACACTAAAGCTTCATTTTGGTGCATTTTTGCTTAGTAACAGCGCATTTTCAGCCGAATTGATTCATTTTTATCTGGCACTCTTCTTGCTGAATACCTATGACGAAACGAGCAACCCAGCTCGTATTCTGAGGAGGCTTTTATGCGAACGAATATCACTTTCTTCCGATGTCCAAACTCAACGTCGACATCTCTTACTGTAACTAAGTCTTTACCCGCTTATTGCCTACCAGCACCTTTCCGCCAGCGTCTTATTCCTGCACCTGCAGCCTAGGCTGTTATCGATCTGTCATCGTCATAGCTTAATTTTATTTCTGAACTATTTGTTTTTTATTCGATTCGAGGCTTTTGGTTGTTAAAACTGAAATAGACACAAAATGGCTTTACCAATGGTTGGAGTAATCTGCTGTCACTGGCAGATCAATGATGAACGTTATTTTCATCTCGCAGGCGATCAGTACGTCGAAGCCGTACGGTCTGGTGTGAACGCTTTTCCACTGCTCATCCCTGCACTGGAAGATCAATTACCGATCCAGCAACTACTGAATTCGCTGGATGGTTTGTTATTCACAGGGAGCCCATCCAATATTGAACCGCATCATTACGGCTCTGATCCGCTGGAGGGTGATTTTAATGACGCGGCACGTGACGCAACGAGCCTTCCTCTCATTCGTGCAGCAATTGAAGCTGGCGTACCGATATTAGGGATCTGCCGGGGCTTTCAGGAAATGAATGTCGCTTTCGGTGGCTCACTCTGGCAAAAAGTACACGAACAACAATCCATGCTGGATCACCGAGAAAAAGGGGAAACCACCGATAGTCGTTACAGCCGGATTGCACATCCTGTTCGTTTTGCTGAAAACGGACTTCTGTCCAACCTGGTCAGCCAAACGGAAGCACAGGTGAACTCACTACATCATCAGGGCATTCGTGAGCTCGCCCCAAATCTGACTCCAGAAGCTTATGCGCCGGATGGACTCGTCGAAGCATTCAGTATTACGAACAGTCCGGCATTTTCTCTGGCGGTGCAATGGCACCCAGAATGGCGTTTACATGAGAATCCGCTTTCTATTGCCATCTTCAATGCCTTCGGTCATGCCTGCCGCCAACGCTATCAGGAACGAAATATACAAGGAGTGTTGAAATGAGCATTATCAGTGAATGGATGCGGGAACACCGAATCACCGAAGTTGAGTGTATTACGCCTGATTTCACAGGTATTGCACGCGGCAAAATTATTCCGAAAGAAAAATTCAGTGAAGATGAAGGCATGCGTCTGCCTCAGGTCGTGCTGGCGCAAACTGTGACCGGCGAATATGCCGAAAACATTATTCCAACCACAGATCCGGACATGATCCTGTTGCCAGATCCAAGCACGTTACGCTTGGTGCCATGGGCCAAAGATCCCGTCGCGCAACTGATCCATGATTGTTATCACTTTGATGGATCTCCAGTCGAAATTGCGCCTCGCTACGTACTAAAAAAAGTACTGGCGATGTATGAAGAACTGGGATGGGAACCGATTGTTGCCCCAGAAATGGAATTCTATCTGATTGAAGTCAATAGAGATCCGGATATTCCACTCCGTCCACCCGTCGGTCGTACTGGCCGTCCGGAAACGGGTCGCAAAGCATACTCAATTGATGCCGTAAACGAATACGATGACCTGTTTGAAGATGTCTACGACTACTGCGACGTCCAGAATCTGCAAATCGACACCTTGATCCACGAGATTGGCGCCTGCCAGATGGAAATTAACTTCCTGCATGGCACACCGCTGGAACTCGCAGATCAGGTGTTCTTATTTAAACGAACCGTCCGTGAAGCAGCGATTCGCCGGAACATGTACGCGACGTTCATGGCAAAACCGATGGAAAATGAACCCGGTTCGGCCATGCACATCCACATGAGCATCAAAAACAAAGCAACTGGTCAGAATGTTTTCTCAATGGAAGACGGACGCGCCAGTGAACATTTCTATCATGCGATCGGCGGCATGCAGACTTACCTGCCGCAAGCTCTCGCCTTGTTTGCGCCATTCGTGAATAGTTATCGCCGCTTGTCCCGTTACTGGGCTGCGCCAATCAACGTGCAGTGGGGATATGACAACCGCTCCTGCGGGATCCGGGTACCACACTCCAACCCGATTGCACGTCGTATTGAAAACCGTCTGCCAGGCGTCGACAGCAATCCATATCTGGCATTAGCCGCAACGCTGGCCAGCGCATTACTGGGGATCAAAAAGCAGATCCAGCCAAGCGATCCGCTCACAACCGACGCTTATAACCAACCAAGCATCTTCCCGCATGATTTGGACGAAGCGGTCGCAAACCTGCGCCGATGCGAAGACTTGCAGGAAATCTTAGGTAAGACATTTGTTGATGCATTCTGTGCCGTCAAAGAAGCGGAATACGTTGAATACAAACGGGTTATCAGCCCATGGGAACGGAAGCATTTATTGCTGCATGTATAAGCCCGACGAAAGGAGTTATCACCTTTCCAGCAGGAAGGAACGGATTAACCGAATAAGCGACCTTGATGGCATGGATGCCATCATTGAGCCAACAAGGATGTGCTTTTGCGAGTCGCTTTTTCGGATAACCCGTTCTGACCATACGAATGTGGAAAAATCGGAGTACAAACTATGAACAATCCACTGATTTACAGCACCACTCCACGGACAGGTAACCCGGAAACCCAACGCTGGCAGGAACTCGACGCAGCACATCACCTTCACCCATTTTCAGATGCTGCATCCCTGAATGCGGAAGGTAGTCGAGTCATCACCAAAGGCGAAGGTATTTATCTCTACGATTCTGAAGGCAATAAAATTCTGGACGGGATGTCCGGACTCTGGTGTGTCAACGTTGGTTATGGTCGTAAAGAACTGGCCGATGCCGCTTATAAACAAATTCAGGATCTTGCGTTCTACAACACTTTCTTTAAAACGACGCATCCTCCGGTAGCCGAGCTTTCGGAACTGGTCACCAAAGTTGCACCGGCCGGTTTTAATCATATTTTCTATACGAACTCAGGTTCGGAAGGAAATGACACCGTGATCCGGATGGTTCGCCATTATTGGTCTTGCCTCGGTCAACCGCAGAAAAAAGTCATTATTGCGCGTGATAACGCCTATCACGGTTCTACCATCGGCGGTGCCAGCTTAGGTGGTATGGATTACATGCATGAACAAGGTGATCTGCCGATCCCAGGCATTGCACATATCGAACAACCTTACTGGTATGCCAATGGTGGTGATTTATCACCTGAAGAATATGGCATCAAAGCTGCGCGGGAACTGGAGAAGAAGATCCTTGAGATCGGCGTGGAAAATGTCGCAGCCTTTATCGGTGAACCGATCCAGGGCGCAGGTGGGATCATCATTCCGCCATCGACCTACTGGCCTGAAATTCAGCGTATTTGTGGTCACTATGGCATTCTGCTGGTCGCAGATGAGGTCATCTGTGGTTTTGGTCGTACCGGCGAATGGTTTGGTTCTGATTATTACGGCATCAAACCGCATCTGATGACCATCGCGAAAGGTCTTTCTTCCGGTTACATGCCAATTGGTGGTGTGCTGGTACATGACAGTATCGCTGATGTCATTAAAGACAATGGTGATTTCAACCACGGCTTTACCTATTCGGGACACCCCGTCGCATGTGCCGTGGCTGCAGAGAACATTCGGATCCTGCAACGGGAAAACATCATTCCTCGCATGAAAAACGAGGTCATGCCGTATGCCCACCAGCGTTGGCATGATGCATTTGATGACCATCCATTAGTGGATGATGTCCGTTCTCTGGGTTATTTCTTTGCGATTACACTGGTGAAAGACAAAGCCAGTCGAACCCGATTTGAAAATGGCGATGCGCTGGCACTGCAGTGCCGGGATGTCTGCTTTAACAACAATCTCATCATGCGAGCAACACACGACAGCATGATTTCAGCGCCGCCGTTGATCATGACGAGAAAACAGGTTGATGAATTCGTCGATTTAGCCTATCGCTGCGTCGATCAGTTCTATCATCAGATAAAATAGGTCAGAAATAGCGCCGGAAACGGCGCTTTTTTTATGTTAGGTTGGGTCAGTAACATTTAGAATACATTTTCTTCTGTCTTTAGGAAAAAAGAAGGAATGATCGCATGCCTCGTTCTCTTATCCTGTCTGTAAAATCCCCGCTCCTAAGCCTTGTTACCTTCATTCTGGGCCATGGCCTGCTTACAACATTGCTGACGATCCGCCTTTCTCTTGAACACGTTTCCGCACAATGGATTGGATTCATCTCAACTGCTTATTTTGCAGGTCTGATCCTGGGGTCTTTCATTAACATCCCCCTCATTCTGCGCATCGGCCATATCCGCGCCTATGCAGCTTATGCCTCCTTACTGGCAACACTCTGCCTGCTGCATGGTTTTTTTATCGATCCGCTTATCTGGTCTGTATTGCGATTAATTGGCGGGATAGCGACTGGCGGCCTATTCGTCGTCATTGAATCCTGGATGCTGGTTTCCAGTAATCCGGCCAATCGTGGCAACCTGATGGCGATTTATATGGTACTGCTGTATGGCGCCTTGGCCGTTGGGCAGCTGCTGCTGAAATATGTCGATCCAATGCTACTGACCCCCTTTGCGTTGAGTGCCATGGCCGCATCATTGTCCGTCATCCCGCTTTCATTAACGCGTGTTGGCAACCCCAAACTGGATGCACCGCAACGTATCAGTTTTCTCGCGTTGATTCGACAGACACCAGCAGGCATGGGTTGTTGTTTTATCTCCGGTCTTGTCCTTGGCGCACTCTATGGGCTATTGCCGTTATTCTTCTCGATGAATGGTTTTTCCTTGGACCAAGTCGCAAACCTGATGGCTGTTGTGATCATGGGCGGCGTATGTCTGCAATATCCGATTGGTCGTTATTCCGATCATCACGATCGTCGCTTGATCTTACAAGCACTTGCGGTGTCTCTCACCATAGTCTGTATCGCGATCCTGTTGATGCCGGAGGATCGGCCGGAATGGGTCATGGGCGGATTAATTTTCCTGTTCGGCGGGCTGGCTTTCTCGATTTATCCGGTCAGTGTCAGTCATGCCTGTGACGAATTGACGCCCAATCAGGTTGTGAGTGCCAATCAAGGCCTTATGTTATCTTACAGTATCGGAGCAATGGTCGGCCCGCTCATTGCCCCAACACTCATTCGCTTCACCCCACAAAATGGCTTATTTATCTATTTTGCCGGTTGTGGACTTGTGATGGGCGGCTATCTGCTCTGGCGACGGAAAATGCGTACGCCTGTTCCACTCAGCGAACATCAGGCATATACCCCAATACCACCCAATACACTTGTCAGTGCTGAGTTAGATCCTCGGCAACATGCAGAACAACCACCAGCTTCTGAGTCTTAACCCCAGAGAGATAACAGGAGGAACTCATGTTTCTCCTGTTACTGCTAACATTGCGGAATCAATGATCTTTCGTTCCTATTTCAAGAATGCGCAAAATATTTCACCTGCCAACATTTTCTGCACATTAAAATAAATCCTTATATTTCAAATAGATATGAAACGAACATGGTTCCATCTTATTGATTTTTCTAATCCTCAGAATTATTCAATTGAAAAATAATCAATAAAAACAGATAGATATGATTTGGCATAAGAACTGCTCTTAGGATGCCGCTTGCCAATTCCGGCATCAAACAATAAATATCCAGGAGCACAGCTATGCCAACCCCAGCGTATATGACCATCAACGGTGAAAAACAAGGTTTGATCACTGCAGGTACTTTTACCGAAGCCTCTGTCGGTAACATCTATCAGGAAGGTCATGAAGACGAAGTGCTGGTTCAGTCTTTTGAACATCAGGTGGTTCTGCCTCGCGACCCACAGTCAGGTCAACCATCCGGCCAACGCGTTCACAAACCCGTGAAAATCACGAAAGTATTCGATAAATCATCACCGCTGATTTACAACGCGCTGACTTCCGGCGAACGTCTGCCAACCGTGACCATCAAATGGTTCCGTACTTCAGCATCAGGCACACAAGAACATTACTTCACGACTGAACTGACTGACGCCATCATCGTTGACGTTCAGGCAAACATGCCAAACTGCCAAGATCCAAACCAAGCACACTTCACTCACTTAGAAGATGTGTACATGACTTACCGCGCAATCAAATGGACTCACGAAGTTTCTGGCACTTCTGGTTCTGATGACTGGCGTACACCTGTGTCTGCCTAAGACACTGCAACGGGCACGCTTGTGCCCGTTTTCTTTTTGCTTGAATGATTCATGATTAAATCTCCGGAGATCTGACTTATGTGGTTCTTTTCAGCCAACGAATCGCAATTCCGCTTTTCTATATCCGGTTGCCAGCATGCACTCGAGGTATATCAGTTTTCCGGTGTCGAACAAATCGGCGCAAATTATCAATTCAATATCGAAGTGGTCTGTCATGCTGATGATTTGGATCTCATCGCGTTACAACACCAAAGTGCTTGTCTGTCGATTGCAGGTGAAACTCAACCAAGAATGATCCATGGCATCGTTTTAAATAGCGCCCACGTAAAAGCTGATGCTCGCCATCACTATTATTGCTTCACCATTGCACCACAGGCTGAATTACTGAAATACCGCACCAATCAGCGTATTTTTCAAAATAAAACAGTGACTGATATTATTCAGGATGTCTGGACAAAAGCAGGTTTTAATCCGGCCGGTATTCGCCTACAAACGCAGTCCGCACTGCAACCGCTGATCTATTGCGTGCAATATCAGGAAACAGATTTAAATTTTATTCAGCGCCTGTGTGAAACTCACGGCTTATTTTATTTCTTTGAGCACAGCGCAAGTCACCACACGATGGTGTTTGTTGATTCAAGCAAACAAATCCCTAAAGTTGAACCGGCAAAATTTCAACCCGGTTCAGGAAATAATGCCGATGAAGCAACGTTTGAATCATTAGACTGGCAATATCAGGTCACCGCAGGTCAGGCATCCGTCCAAGAATATGATTTTAAGAACCCATCGAAGGATCTAAGCGCAGTAATGCAAACATCCCTTTGGGAATGGTATGCCTATGCGACCGGACATGATTCGCAAAAGTCAGGCCGAGATCAGGCCTCATTCCAGTTACAACAACAGCAACATCAACAGCAACGTTTATTGGGTTCGGGCAATATCCGTCATGCCTATCCCGGGTGCTATTTACCCATCACCAATCATCCAACCGAAACACTGAACACCGAATGGCTCGTGGTTAGCATCACGCATCAGGGCAAGCAGCCGCAAGTTTTGGGGGAATTCGTCAGTGGAAGCAGCGAATATCAGGTTGATATCAGCATGCATCCGCAAGCACAACCATTTGCGTTACCAAACTTACATCACAAACCACAACCAGCAGGTTTTCAAACTGCGGTTGTTACTGCTCCTGGAGGCGAAGAAATTCATACGGATGAATATGGGCGAATTAAAGTGCAATTTCATTGGGACAAAGCAGCGAAAGGAGATGATACAACCAGCTGCTGGCTTCGGGTTGCGCAAGGATGGGCTGGTGCAGGTTATGGTCATTTCTTTTTACCCCGAGCAGGGCAAGAAGTCGTGATCGCATTTGCCGAGCATGATGTCGACCGCCCTTATGTCGTCGGCACCGTTCATAATGCAACCAATACAACCCCCATCAAACACCCCGCAAGCCAAACCCAAAGTGGATTCAGAACCCTCTCCAGCCCCGGCGGACAGGGTTTTAACGAATTGCGTTTTGAAGATAAAAAAGGAGCAGAACAAATTGTGCTTCATGCACAGCGCAACTGGTATCGCAAAGTGAAACGAACCAGCCGAACCAAAATTGGTGGCAACGAACATCTGTGGGTTGGCGGAGAAGATAAACGTCATATCAAAAAGAACGAACATCAGACCATCCATAAAAATCGCCTCATGGAAATTTCAGGCGATCAGGATCTGCACATTTTGCAGAATAAACACCTGCATATTGATGCGAAATGGCTTAGTAAGATTGATCAGGAATTACATATCAAAGCAGGACAACTGCTTGTTCTTGAGGCGACATCCGGTCTCAGCTTGGATGCTGGCGGCAGCTGCATTCTGATTGAACCGAGCGGCATCAAACTACAAGGAGCCAGCATTCGTATAAATGGTGGCGGCAGTCCCGGTAATGTAGAAACACCCTCTTTAGCTGAGATCGTGAAACCAACAGGTTTATGACCCCGTTTCCATGAAGAAAACAGAACTATTCGCTTAAAATGCCTTTGATAAACAGATAGTTCTGTATTCCTTTATGTGACTTAAGACCGTACCACTATTATTTTACCATCACCTTATTCTGGTATTCCCAGAGTCGGTTGAAATGCAGATCATTCAAATCTCGTTCAGGATTCGCATTACCACGATGAGGTCTTGATGTCGTTGCAGCAGCGGCCCAAGGTTGCTTCAGATCATAACTACTATCAATCCAACTTTCCCGGATCACTAATTGGCCGTTCGCTGTTTTTCCAGGTAGATAGCCTGTTTTACTTGCCCCTTGATCCCATGCTCTGCCCAATTTTGCTTTGAGTTTTCCCTGAAAACCAGCATCACCGGTGATACGACTACGAGTAACCAGAAAACCATGTGGCACACCCGGCATAGTATCAGGAGCAAAGACGAACGCTTCTCCCGGTCCACGACTTGTCACAGAATGAAAATGTACGTTTTCGAATACCGCATTGGCTCTTCCAAAAACATAATCTACATCCCCTTCAATGTAACTATCTTTGATGTAGGCGCGGCTGTAGTGATCAGTTACATATTCATTCTGGGCATTACTGGTATTCACAAAAAAAGTATCTTGTCGTCCCAATAAACGAACATTCTCCAATTGCATACGATCGCCATCCGTCCGCAATGCAACGCCTTGATGCGTTCCCCGTCCTATCTGATCGAGCAGTGAGTTTTCTACCGTCAGATTTTTCATTTGAAAACGATCGCTTTGAGACCAGATGACTGCTGAACAACTGGTATTGATTGTCGCATTCATTTTGGTCGCACAGATGTGATACATATTCCATGCAGGATCTTGAGGTTGATATTGTCCTTCTCCATTCACAGTTTGCCGATATTGGGCAGGTGATATCATCGAATCAAGTGCAAGAGATACAATCACTTCATCGGGTTTATTCCCGGAACCATAAATCGTGATTGGTGGAGTCGTTGACGGAATATATACCGTCCCCACATATCGCCCCGGTAATATTTTGATGAATTTCGGTACTGACGTATTCTCTGCAATCACTGCATTAACAGCGGCTTGAATGGAGGTAAAACGAGCTCCATTCACCCCAATCTGTGGCCCCACAATGAAATTAGTATCATTCATCTGAATGGGTTGAGGGTGCCAAGGATCATAAATTGGATCCGAATACTGACCCCGATATGCGAAATAAGCCTCAGGCGTATAAATCGCAGCCTCTTTCATCGTTAATACAGGCCGATCGGTTGTACCGGGTGAATCGAGTTGTAATGTTTTTCCTGTCTGCGGTAATGAACATCCAGCCATAACTAAAGCGAGTCCTGTTGTTATTAACGTTTTCTGGTGAGAATGAGTCACTTTACCTCCGATGTTTAGTTCAAGGGTTCAAGAGTCTTGCTACACATTGATTTTTCAGAGGTTAAATACAATCTAAGTTAAAAAATCACGACCAGATCAAAAAATGAACCATCGTTTCATTTTAATCAAGTAAAGCTTCTGATGCACATCGAATTACTTTGTTAGAACAATCCGAATAAATGTTTGAAGTTGTAATGATTTATTTAAAAAATAAGCTTTTACAAAAAACACAAAACTGCCGCCACAACACGACTGCTGACAAATCAATAAATACGGTACAAAAAAGGCGAGCCTTGCTCGCCTTCTCATTTGCTATTGATGGTTAACCTGCTGCATCAACGATTGCATAGGTTTTCATGACATCACCATTGAATGTCATTTCAACAACTTTTTCAGCTTTTGAAGTATCTTCGCCTAACGCTTTCGCAATCGCCGTCACAGAGCTCAGTTTGCTGTTAATGTTGTCCATATCATAAGTCCAAACTTCAGCTGAATCTTTCGTTGCCGTAGACTTCGGCTCACCCAGCGTCTCTTTTACCTGTTCTTTGGTCGTCACGTTTTCCTGGAATTTAGTTTTCAATAAAGCTGTGACGGCTTGTTCTGTGGATAACCCAGCTTCTTGCGATGAAGTGACAGCAGTTGCTGTTTCAGTGACTGCATCCAGTAAACCAGCATGCGCAAAACCAGTAGTAGCCAATAACATTCCCGCGATGATTGTTTTTTTCATAATTTCTCCGATTAATTTAATTTTTCTCAGCATTTCGCGGGCTGCAAATCTATAGAATTCAATAAAGATGGTCAAATAATCAAATGATAATATTCGGATTTATTATATGAAAAAGCAGCAACTATTAGTCTCCCTTCCCTGGCTCCTGCTAGATTTTGCAGGCATTCTTTTGGTGCTGCTGGGGGGGATGGAATACATGCATTGGGTAGCAATCTGGCCAGCAGCGTGGCATTTCC
The DNA here is from genome assembly GCA_003251455.1 of Tolumonas sp. Taxonomy (GTDB): domain Bacteria; phylum Pseudomonadota; class Gammaproteobacteria; order Enterobacterales; family Aeromonadaceae; genus Tolumonas. Next base: position 3,215 of record QKFI01000432.1, on the reverse strand, counting down.
CATTCTATGAGCTTGTGCTGATGATGATTGGGTTTTTCATGATGACCCCCTATCAGGTCTTATTACTCATGGCGATCATGAAACGGATCCAGCAAATCAAAAAAGATCAGCAATAAAGTGGAAATGTCAGCATAGAGTTATCTGGCAATAAAAATAACGATTCAAACGACCAGCTCGCTTCATTAGACTTGTAATCAGAGATTCAGAAACTTTGGGCTCTCTGCGGCCTATGCTAAGATAGCCGCAAATTTTCTGATAGGAATGCGATTTTGGAAAAACCATTGTTGAATTTTCATAAGGTACGCTTTGTCACCAGCGCTCCCGATATCCGTCATCTGCCAAATGATGGAGGCATTGAAATCGCATTCGCCGGTCGTTCCAATGCAGGCAAATCATCTGCGTTGAATGTTTTAACACATCAGCGTCAACTAGCCAGAACCAGTAAAACGCCAGGTCGTACGCAGTTAATCAACCTGTTTGAACTGGAGCCGGGCAAACGTCTCGTCGACTTACCCGGTTATGGTTACGCGCAGGTTCCGCTCGAAATGAAAATGAAATGGCAGGCATCGCTATCTGAATACCTGCAACGACGCGAATCGCTGAAAGCTGTCGTGCTGTTGATGGATATCCGTCATCCACTCAAAGATACCGATGCTCAAATGCTGGAATGGGCGACCAATAATGATCTGAATGTTCTGATCCTGCTGACAAAATGTGACAAATTAAATCCAGGCCCTCGAAAACAAGCAGTTTTGGACGTTCGGAAAGCAACTCGCATGTATGAACATGTCATTGTCGAGCCATTTTCATCATTGAAAGGAATTGGGGTCGATGTTGTCACCCGCATTCTTTCTGACTGGTATCAGGAAGATGAACCTTTCGAAGAAGACGCTGAAGAATAGTCTTCAGACTGATGTAAAAAAGCCGGTTGAATGTAACCGGCTTTTTATTGATTAGTGCGCTTGCTCCCAGTTATCCCCAATGCCGATCCCGACTTCGAGTGGTACTTTCAGTTCAGCAGCAGATTCCATACATTGACGGATATGGTTCTTATAATCCTCACTCTTATCTTCCCTGATCTCAAACACCAATTCATCGTGCACCTGCATCACCATCCGGATCGTATTCGGCTCACAGGTTTTCAGCCAATCACTGAGATTGATCATCGCACGCTTAATAATGTCGGCCGCGGTTCCCTGCATCGGTGCATTAATCGCTGCACGTTCAGCAGCTTTTCGTAAGCCAACATTTTTCGCTTTAATATCCGGCAAGTACAAACGTCGACCGAATAAGGTTTCAACATACCCTTTTTCTTCAGCTTGATGACGAGTCCGCTCCATATACGCCAGCACGCCCGGATAACGGTCAAAATAACGATCCATATAACGTTGTGCTTCACCTCTCGGAACACCAATCTGCTTCGACAAGCCAAATGCACTCATGCCATAAATCAAACCAAAGTTAATCGCTTTTGCATTCCGGCGTTGTTCACTGGTAACGTCTTCAGGCGCTACGCCCATAATTTCTGCAGCGGTAGCGCGGTGAATATCCTTACCATGCGCAAATGCATCCAGTAAGCCCGCATCTTCTGAAAGATGCGCCATAATCCGCAGTTCAATTTGTGAATAATCCGCAGCCAGAATTTTGAATCCGGGCTCTGCTACAAACGCTTGACGAATACGACGCCCTTCTTCGGTACGAACCGGAATATTCTGCAGGTTTGGATCTGTCGAGGAGAGTCGACCTGTGGCCGTCACCGCCTGATGATACGAAGTATGAACCCGCCCTGTTTTTGGACAAATCATCAATGGTAATTTATCCGTGTAAGTCGATTTCAATTTAGAAAGACTACGGTGTTCGAGAATCAGCTTCGGCAGCGGATAGTCATACGCCAACTCCTGCAACACTTCTTCAGCTGTTGATGGCGCCCCTTTCGGGGTTTTCTTGATCACAGGAAGTTGTAACTTCTCGAAGAGAACTTCGCCAAGCTGTTTAGTCGAACTCAGATTAAACGGTGCACCAGCAATCTCATGCGCTTCTTTTTCCAGCTCACTGAGTCGGATTTCAATCTGCTGACTTTGCTGCTGCAACAGGAAAGGATCAATCAAGGCACCAGTCCGTTCCATGTCTGACAACACAACCGCTAACGGCTGTTCCATTTGCAGTAACAACGCTTTTAATGATTCATCTTGTTCAACTTTCGGCCACAAGGTTTGATGTAATCGCAATGTGATATCAGCATCTTCCGCCGCATAAAACGCTGCTTTTTCTACTTCAACCTGATTAAAGGTCAGCTGTTTCACACCTTTTCCGGCGATATCCTCAAACGTCTGCGTCGTGTAATTCAGATATTTCTTTGCCAGATCGTCCATATTGTGACGGGATGCGGTCGAATTCAGTACATACGACTCCAGCATCGTATCGAAAGCGATTCCTTGCAGGGTAATGCCGTAATTCAGCAACACATTTCGATCAAACTTCAGATGTTGTCCGACTTTATGAACGTTCACATCTTCCAGTAAGGTTTTTAATTTTTGTAACGTTGTATCTCGATCTAACTGTTCTGGCGCACCAACATAATCATGCCCCAATGGCAAATAAGCAGCTTTTCCAGCCTCTATGGCAAATGACAACCCAACAATATTTGCCTGCATGTAATCCAGCGAATCCGTTTCGGTATCAAAGGCAAACAACGGCGCGACAGAGAGTTTCTCAAGCCATGCATCTAACTGTGCTTCCGTCAGAATGGTTTCATATTCAACACTGGATGGTGCAGCAGCCTGTTCAATTTCAACAGAATCACCAGTTTGAGCTTCTAGTTCTTCAATCAAACCTTTGAACTCAAAACGACGGAAAAGCGCCAAGAGGCTTTCTTTTTCTGTATCACCACGACGGAGCTCAGATAAACTGACTGGCAGCTCAACATCTGTTTTAATTGTCGCCAACAGATAAGAAAGGCGAACAACCTCTTCCTGCTCCTTGAAGCGATTATAAAAAGTCTTCGCGCCTCGGAAACTTAATGTTGCAATCGCATCAGGATTCGTCGCAATCGACTCAATCCCGCCGACGCCTTGTAAAACAGCCAGAGCAGTTTTCTCACCAACCCCTGACATGCCCGGAATGTTATCGGAGCTGTCGCCCATTAATGCAAGAAAATCAATGATTAACTCTGGCGGAACACCATATTTATCGATCACACCCTGACGATCCATGAA
>QKFI01000137.1 GCA_003251455.1 Tolumonas sp. | reverse complement strand
GCCAGCCAAAAGCAGTGTATGGCGGAATAGATCATCATAAGGCACCAGCCAACACAACAATCCACCAATCGTAAATCCCATCAAATATTTCGTACCAAGCGCCTGGAATAAAATTTTGAGTTGGTCAGCTGGAAATGTGAAATTTAGATACATCCCCAACAGTAACAGACTCAAGGGCATATTTGCTTTGGAGATGATCGCGCTGGTTTCAAGAACCAAGCCGGGTAAGCGGTAACCGGAAAGATTTATCACCAATGCGATCAAACTCGTCATGACCGGTAATGACCGCAACATGGCCTTCAGCAACTGCCTCCAGGTGACCGATGTTTCACCAGAAAACATTGCACCGAGCATATAGCAGACGAGAAAGACGACATACGAGTTGCCCAAATCATACATGGCAACATAGGTGAGCCCTTGTTTTCCCCAAATCGCCTCAACCAATGGATATGCAAATAAACCAATGTTGAGCCCCGGCAGACTCATTGCCATTAGGCCGCGAATAGATCGAGGAGATTTACGAAAAATAAATAAGACACAGACACACATCACACAACCTACACTGAATCCCAGTACAGGAAGCAGAATGAGTTTCGGAGATAATGGCAGGGAAGAGAACACATAAATGATCAGCGCCGGCAAGGTGATATTAAAGATGATCTGCGCAATCGACTCCCCTTCTTTTTCCGTCAGAAAACGAGTTCGTTTCGCAAGATAGCCTAACAGGATGATACATACCGAAATCAGAAACTGATCGTTCACGTCTGCTTGCATACTGCGCTCATTTATTTATCGAATACAGGAGAAATAGATGATGGAATCGTTTGATGTTGTTGTTTACTACGATGAATCAGATAAAAAGTTGGCAACACCAAAACGGTCATGACCCAGAATACATATTGATGTAAATGGCTATATAACAATCCACTAACCACGATTAAAACAGCTTGTGACATCGATTGGCCAATAGCTGAATACAGTGTCTGTCCGGCAATTAAAGCTTCTCTGGGCAAACGTTCTGCCATAAAACGCATCGCGCCCAAATGCGCCAGTACATAGGTGACCGAATGTAAAGCCTGTGCAGGGAATAGTGCCCACAGGTTTGTCGTGGCACCAAGCGTCGACCAGCGGATCACACAACCAACAGCGGCAATTAACAATAACTTTTCTGGCGTCCATCGAGACAACAAACGTCGACTGAATGCAAACATCGCAATTTCAAAAATGACACCAATCGTCCATAGCGCACTGATAACAGGTGCTGAAATGCCTTCTGATTTCCAGAAAATAGCGCTGAAACTGTTATAGGCAGCATGACTACCAAAAATCAGCCCTTCGATCGCCAAAAACACCAGGAACTGCTGGTTCTTCAACACCTGAAGATATCCCAAACCATCCGTTTCCTGTCCGATCGATCTTGGTGCCGGACTCATCGGGACATAAATACAAAAACCAGCAACCAACAACCCCAGCACAATGCAATGCAGGATCCAGGAAGGACCAAGATGCTCAATCACCTGACCAATTAATGTTGCGCCAACAATAAAAGCAGCAGAGCCCCACAAGCGCACCTTTCCGTAATCGAGATTCACTTGCAGAACCATTCTGGCCGCAACCGTATCTGTCAGCGGCAACAAGGTCGGATAAATAAAATTCGCCGCTAGAGTAAAAAAGAAAATCAGCCAAAACTCAGATGGCAAATAAAAGCCGGCAAAGCATAACAATCCGCCCCAAATCATATATTTGGCGGCAGGAATTAATAATTCAGCACGTTTTACATTCCGCAAGATGGCGAGACTGCCGCATAGACGCATGGCATAGCCACATCCTAATAACAAACCAATTTGTTCTGAGGACAAACCAACAGTTTCAAGCCAAACCCCCCAGTAGGGAGAAAAGATACCTAATACCAAATAAATCGCCGATAGGTTCAGCGCTAACCAGGGAAATGGAGACATAAGATCGCAAGAAAGGAGAATTGAGAAAAGATTACCAAAACGTACTGAATTTTGTCAGATCCAATCGCATGAATAATTGAGCTACAGATCACACAAAAGCCACAAAAAGAAACCGGTTTCAGTAGTTTTTTTATTGCCTGTCGTTAGGCAATTCATGAATAGAAAACAATTTAGAAAAACAATACAAATGCGATTGAGAGATAAAAAAAGGCTACCATTGGTAGCCTTTCTTTTGGCGTTCATCAATGAGGTGTTGATGCCAGTTTCAAGCGAATAGCCTGAATAAACATCGGCAACAATGAAATGACGATGATACCCATCATCAGCATTGTGAAGTTCTTCTTCACAAACTCCAGTTCGCCAAACCAGTAACCGGCATAAGCAAACGAAAATACCCAAGTAGCGCCACCAATGAAATTGAAAACCATAAAGCGTTTATAAGTCATCGCGCCCATACCTGCGACAAAAGGAGCGAATGTACGAATAATTGGTAAGAAACGCGTAATGATGATCGTTTTTCCGCCATGTTTTTCAAAAAATGCATGGGTTTTGTCGAGATGATCTTTACGGAACACTTTAGATTTTGGGTTCGTAAATAATTTGTCCCCAAAGAAATGTCCAATCGTGTAGTTAAGAATATTGCCTAATACAGCAGCGGACAGCAGCAACAACACCAGAGAATGGATATTCATCGCATTGGGAACACCTTGTGTTGTCGCCACTAATGCACCAGCAGCAAACAATAAGGAGTCGCCGGGTAAAAACGGTGTGACGACAAACCCGGTTTCACTGAAGATGATAAGAAACAGGATGCCGTAAACCCAAAGGCCGTATGTCGTAAACAGTTCCTGCAAATGAACATCAATATGCAGGACGAAATCGACAATCAGATGTAACAAATCCATAAATGAGATCCCGATCAAAAAGTTGTGCAAAGTTTAAGCGATTCATTACGGGGCAGCAATTGCCCCGTAAAAAGATTTTTACTCGTTTTTACTGAAGGATCAGGTCGGTTTTTTCGCTTTTGCATCCAGTTCGGCCAATTTGCTTACCATTTGGTCTCGAACGGTATCAGTGAAATCTTTCACAGTTCCTCGCCCCCATTGTGTTGAATCCAATGGTGGCAACATTTCCAGCAGAATCTCCCCATTATCCCAACGATTTAAATCAATCTGGTCGGCATAGCTGGAACAGATAATTGGCACAACCGGAATTTCAGCCATGATAGCGGTATGGAAGGCGCCCGTCTTAAATGACATCAAACCTTTGCCTTTAGAGCGAGTCCCTTCCGGGAACATCCAGATAGAGATGCCACGTTTTTTGATCTTGGCAACGACCTGTTTCATCGCCTCTACCGCTTTACTGCGGTTTGCACGATCAACCAAAATATTTCCACTCAGGAAATAGAGGATACCGAAGAGCGGCACCCAAACCAGACTCTTTTTCCCCATTGAGACGACACCGGGCATCACACAACGCGTCATCACAAAAATATCGTAATTCGACTGATGGTTGGCAGCATAAACAGCGGATCCCAGGTTTTTGCACTCCTCAGGAATAGTCACCTTAATTTTGACACCGAAAACCGGACACATCATGTTGAGCATTCGCCCTAAGATGAACACATTGTTTTTATGACGCGGGCGAATCAGGCATACCACTAATCCAACGCAAAACCACACCAACAAAAGCAATATGAGGACAATAATGCGTAATACTTTTAACATTCTTAAAAACGCCTTTTATTCATTACTAGACGATAAGGGTTCAACTTCAACCCGATCAACACGTTGTAAACCACGCGGTAATTTGGCACCACGACGACCACGTTCACCGCGATAGAGTTCCATGTCCGATGGTTTAAGTGTCAGTTTCCGTTTCCCGGCATACAGTGTTACCGGCTGATTTGGACTGACGACCGCAATATGTGTGACAACCTCTTCACGGCTCGCGGCTTTATCAGCCGGAATACCAATTAGCTTATTACCTTTCCCTTTACCAAGTTGTGGTAACGTACTAAGCGGGAACAACAGCATCCGCCCTTCATTACTGATCACGAGACAAAGTGCATCCTCGCTACTTCCCGTTAATTGTGGCGGCAGGACTTCAGCATTTTCCGGCAATGTCAGCAATGCTTTACCGTTTTTGTTTTTACTGATCAAATCAGAATATTCACAGATAAAGCCATAACCGGCATCAGAAGCAATCAGATAGCGTTCCTGTTCATTGCCAAGCAGAACATAGCGGGTTTGCTCGCCCGCAGATAAGCTCAATCGACCTGTGAGTGGTTCGCCTTGCCCTCTGGCTGATGGGAGCGTATGCGCTTCCAGAGAATAAGTACGCCCCATGTTGGTCATAAATACCGTCTGCTGGTTACTACGACCCTGCGCACTCGCAAGATAACTGTCACCGGCTTTATAATTCAGCCCCTGTACATCAACATCATGACCTTTCGCCGCACGAACCCAACCCATTTCAGAGACAACAACTGTGACAGATTCACTCGGAGTCAGTTCTTTTTCGGTCAGCTGCTTGGCTTCTTCGCGCTCAATCAATGGAGAACGACGGTCATCACCGTATTTCTCTGCATCTGCCAGAATTTCTTTTTTCAGCAGATTACTGAGTTTACGTTCTGAACCAAGCAATCCTTCCAGATGTTCACGCTCTTTATTCAGTTCGTCTTGCTCACCCCGAATTTTCATCTCTTCGAGTTTCGCCAGATGACGCAGTTTCAAATCCAGAATCGCTTCAGCCTGGATATCGCTCAGGTTAAAGCGGCGCATTAACTCTGCTTTCGGATCATCCTCATAACGAATGATTGCAATCACTTCATCAATATTCAGATAAGCAATCAGCAAACCATCCAGAATATGCAGGCGATTGAGTACCTTATCTAAGCGGAACTGCAATCTGCGACGCACGGTTTCACGACGGAACGACAACCATTCAGTTAGAATAGTTCGTAGCCCTTTCACCTGAGGTCGATTATCGATCCCCAGCATGTTCAGGTTTACGCGGTAGCTCTTTTCCAGATCAGTGCTGGCAAACAGATGTTGCATAAGTTGCTCAACATCGATCCGGTTTGAACGTGGTACGATGACTAAACGAGTCGGATTTTCATGGTCCGATTCATCACGTAAATCACTGACCATCGGTAATTTTTTCGCCTGCATTTGTGCAGCGATTTGTTCCATGATCCGTGCACCAGAAGCCTGATGCGGCAATGCAGTGATAACGATGTCACCATCTTCGACCCGGTAAACAGCCCGTGCTTTAATCGAACCTTTCCCATGTTCATAGATTTTCCGGATGTCAGCCCGTGGCGTGATAATCTCTGCTTGTGTCGGGTAATCAGGCCCTTGCACATGCATCATTAAATCATCCACAGTCAACTCTGGCTTTTCCAGTAATGCGACACAGGCGTGTGCGACTTCGCGGGCGTTATGTGGCGGGATATCTGTCGCCATCCCAACTGCAATCCCGGTGACACCATTGAGCAGAATGTGCGGGAGACGCGCAGGCAGAATTTCCGGCTCTTTCATCGTGCCATCGAAGTTAGGAACCCATTCCACTGTTCCCTGATCCAGTTCACTCAGTAATAACTCAGAAAAACGGGATAAACGCGCTTCGGTATAACGCATGGCTGCAAAGGATTTGGGATCGTCAGGTGCCCCCCAGTTCCCCTGACCGTCCACCAACGGATAACGATAGGAAAACGGCTGCGCCATCAGCACCATTGCTTCATAACAGGCAGAATCGCCATGCGGATGATATTTACCTAATACATCCCCGACCGTTCTGGCTGATTTCTTATATTTAGCCAGCGCAGACAGACCCAGCTCGCTCATTGCATAAATGATACGGCGCTGCACCGGCTTCAAACCATCTTCAATATGTGGCAGAGCCCGATCCATGATTACATACATGGAATAATTCAGATAAGCCTGCTCTGTAAAAGTGCGCAACGGCTGCTGCTCTACACCTTCCAGACTTAATTCTGCATCACTCATAATGCTTTATCTCTTGCTAACATGTTGTTTGCTGGGCGGTAGCCTATCATATTCCACAACCCCTCGCGGAACTTTCCATCAAAAGCGATTTTGTAGCGGAACATTGAAGCAAAAATTTATCCTAGTAAATCTCATTTAAGCTATCTTTAATCTATCTGTTTGCCACAATCAGCCACAAACAAAATGAAACCCATCAGGTCGGTTTGAGCTCTTGAGCAAGTGCTGAATGAATAAGCCAACTTATTGGTATACGAATCCAGAGCTATTACTTCTGCACTGGCGCAGAGGTACGCTCACTTACATCCTCGCGTTATCAATCATTGCACTCTTATCGCTTTTTTCTCACTATCTGGTTCAAAACATTGTTGATGAACAGGAAGCAACCGCACGTATAGTAAATCTGGCGGGGCGGCAGCGAATGTTATCTCAGCAGATAACCCGTTTTGCTGGCGAGTTACTGCATGATAAAGGGAACTATTCGGCAAAGGATCTTCCTGAGCTGTATCTGGAATCCATCCGGACAATGACAACCGCTCATTATGGTCTGATGAATGGTTCTGCAAATCTGAATATTCCACCGCCTAAATCCGTTGCGATAAAAAAAATGTTCGATGAAGAACCAGTAAATCTGGATCGAAAAGTCACCGCATTTCTGAGTCTCGCAGAAGCTGTCGATAATCCAATCCTGAACCAGCAAGATCGAATCAGAGCCTATACACAACTCCGAATAGCCGCAAATTACGACATCGTTCGTTCACTGGATAAACTTGTATTGCAGTTTCAACAAGACAGTGAAGCCGCGATTGCACAGCTGCAATACTACAATCGACTCTCGCTCATCGGCATGCTTGTCACTCTGTTCCTGGAAGCCATGTTTATTTTCCGGCCGTTGTTACTTTCTTTATACCGACGAGAACGGCAATACCATGCGTTACTAAAAGAAATGGATACTGAAATTTCAGAACGAGTACGTTTTCAAGCCTTCAATGACTCACTCACCGAGCTACCCAATCGGATCTCAATGCTGGAAAAAATAGAAACGGCAATTCAGTTAGCGAATCAGGATAAAAATACTTTTGTTGTCATTTCCGTCGGTTTAGACCGTTTTAAAGAGATCAATAATAGCCTCGGCCATGACCAAGGGGATGATCTCTTAATCAATATCGCGAATCGTCTTACTAAATTAATCAGTCAATACCGAGGATTTGTGGGTCGTATTACAGGTGATGAATTTTCCATTGTGATTGAACAACAAAAAAATAACCTTGAACTCATGCGTATCGTTCGCCTTTTATCACAGTCGATAGCTGAGCCGTTCGAAGCAGAAAATTATTGCATACCTATCACCGCATCCCTCGGTTTAGCCGTTTATCCAGATGATGGTGCGAACGCGCGAAGTTTATTAATGCATGCCAATCAGGCAATGCGTATCGCAAAAGATGAAGGTGGAAATTGCTTTCGCTTCTTCCAGCCAAGCATGACATCAAAAATGACCCGCCGAGTGAAACTGGAACAGGAATTAAGGCTCGCTTTAAGTCATTCGACGCAGTTGATGTTGTTCTATCAGCCAAAAATTGATTTGAATACAGGCAACGTCACTGGTGTTGAAGCGTTGATTCGCTGGAACCATCCAGTAGAAGGAATGCTTTCTCCTGATGAATTCATACCTATCGCAGAAGATTCCGGATTAATTCTTGATCTGGGAGATTGGGTATTAGTACACGTATTGGATCAAATAGCCCAATGGCAAAAAGATAATATTTTTGTGGATGTTGCGATTAATGTTTCGGTGAAACAACTTTTACGTCGGAATGTATGCGATCGTATATCGGTTCTTGTCCAGCAAATGAACGTTGATCCGACCTATATTCAACTCGAAATCACCGAAAGTAACATCATGGAAAACATGAATCGTATCATGTCGCAACTAAGTGAACTCAATCAGCTTGGCTTCACGCTCGCAATCGATGATTTTGGAACCGGACATTCTAGTCTTGCTCGTTTAAGAGATCTGCCAGTCCAAATTCTAAAGATTGATAAATCGTTTGTTACGAATGCAATGTTAGATAAAAAAGACACACAAATCGTTAAAGCAATCATTGAGATGGGACATTCGCTCAATAAAAAGATTATTGCGGAACACGATTGAACAAATGGAGTTATTAGCAAAACTCGGATGTGATGAAGGTCAGGGATATCTATTTTCTAAACCACAGCCAGAGAACAGAATTACGCCATTTTTAAAGGAAAAAACCATTCCTGTGCATTCAGAAAGAGATGCTCGCCAGTGCTGACTGATCGTGATGTAATACGACAGCAAACTCAGAGGATACATCATGGATCAGCAGAATGAATCAGATGCACTGATTGATCAGGCATATGAACTTTTTCTAGAACTCGCTTCAGATAATTTAGACGAACCAACCATCGCCTTTTTCAATCAGGCATTCCCTGAACGAGGTGGATTAGGTGAATGTGAACCAGAAGAAGACTGGGAAGAAGAAATACAGGCACAGGTGCTGCCTGAAGAATGGTTGGAAGTCCGGGTAGGCCTTCTCGACGACCAACAGGAATTTGATTATTTATTTGCACGAATATTGATTAACCGAGATCCGGAAAATCCAGAATGCCACATTTTATGGCGTCCGGAATAATCATCGCGCTATGAGGGTGACTCGGAACGGGTCATCTTCTCAGAAACAGTCCCCATTTTGCGCCACTCCCCTAACGTAGCAGTCAATTCTGCACCAAGCAATACAATCAACCAACTCAAATAGAGCCAAACCATGATAATGGGAATTCCCGCCAATGCCCCATAAATCGTTTTATATGAACTGAAATGCTGAATGTAATAAGAAAAGACACTCTTTGCTGATTCAAAGAGCATTGCTGCAAGTACAGCCCCCGGGAATGCATCTCGCCAAAGAACTAAAATGGTCGGCACATACTTATAAACCAGAACAATACCGCCTACCGATAACAAATAAGGCAATAGCACAGCTGATGTTTCGCCAAATACAACCGGCAATGCCAGATCCCATAAGCGCAGGGCTTTGATATAAGAAGAAAGGAAAAGACTCCCACCAACTAACGAGGGCGCAGCAACCAATACAACGACATATGCTATCCAGGTTTTTAAGAGTTTGCGTTGCCCATGTGTACGCCAGATATGGTTCAACGTCTCATCAATTGCTGCAATCAGCAAAACAGCAACGATAGCTAAAGAAATTAAGCCAATCGACGTAGTCTTTGATGCATTTTTAACAAAAAGAGAAAAATGGTACCGAAATGCAATTTCTGTTTCCGGAACTAAGTTACTAAAAATAAAGACTTCTAACTGCCGCCGCATATGAGCGAACCGAGGCAGCCAGGTAAACACTGAAAATACAACAGCCAACATCGGAACAATCGACAACAATGAAACATAAGCCAAATTTCCTGACAACATCGACAAACGATCATGGCTAATGCGATGCAGATATAAGGACAGAAAACGGATCCACTTCATATGTCTTATTTTGTCTAATCCATTAAGACTGAATTTCATGTTTACCTCCAACAAAAAAGCCCTGCATTCGCAGGGCTTTTATACTCAAATCAGAAGATAAATTATTCTTCTTTTCCTGAACCACGGTTCGCACGTTTACGATCCAATTCAGTGAGTAATTTCTTACGAATACGGATGCTCTGTGGTGTAACTTCTACCAATTCATCATCATCGATGAATTCCATCGCCTGTTCCAGAGTCATTTTGATCGGCGGAGTCAGAACGATCGCTTCATCAGTACCAGATGCACGCATGTTAGTCAGCTGTTTACCTTTCAGACAGTTTACTGTCAGATCGTTTGAACGGCTGTGAATACCAATCACTTGGCCTTCATACACTTCAGTCGCGTGTTCAATAAACAGACGACCACGCTCTTGCAGGTTAAACAGAGCAAAGCCTAATGCTTTACCGGTCGCATTTGAAATCAGAACGCCATTCTGACGCTGACCAATCGAACCGCCACGGAATTCACCGTATTCTTCAAATGTGTGGTACAGCAGACCAGTACCTGAAGTCAATGTCATGAATTCAGTCTGGAAGCCGATCAGACCACGCGCAGGGATCATATAATCCAGACGCACACGGCCTTTTCCATCCGGAACCATATTACGGAGTTCAGCTTTACGCTCACCCAGTTTTTCCATCACAGAACCCTGGTGTTGATCTTCGATATCAACAGTCAGCGTCTCGATTGGTTCCATTTTAACACCGTCGATCTCTTTCAGAATAACTTCTGGACGAGAAACAGCTAATTCGTAGCCTTCACGACGCATATTTTCAATCAGGATACCTAAGTGTAATTCACCACGGCCAGATACACGGAATTTATCCGGATCTTCTGTTTCTTCAACACGCAATGCTACGTTCATTCGTCAGACGTTCCAGAATATTACGTGAAGTCACGTATTTACCTTCTTTACCAGCAAACGGAGACGTGTTTACCTGGAATGTCATGGTTACAGTCGGCTCATCAACAGACAGTGGTGGTAATGCTTCCACGCCGTTATTTGAACAGATAGTGTCAGAGATTTTCAGCTCGCCTAAACCAGTGATAGCAATGATATCGCCAGCTTGTGCTTCCTGAACTTCGGTACGTTGCAGACCTAAGTAGCCCATGACCTGACCGACTTTACCAGTACGGGTTTTACCGTCAGCACCAACTACAGTTACCTGCATGTTAGGCTTCACGCTACCACGAGTCACACGACCGATACCGATCACACCAACGTATGAAGAGTAATCCAGCTGAGAGATTTGCATTTGGAACTCACCAGCAGGGTCTGCTTTAGGTGGCTCAACGAAATCGATGATCGCCTGGAACAGCGGATCCATGTTATCTGAAGGCTCTGATGGATCCATTGTAGCGAAACCATTCAGTGCAGAAGCGTAAACAATTGGGAAATCCAACTGCTCATCAGTTGCACCTAAGTTATCGAACAGATCGAATACTTGGTCGATAACCCAGTCAGGACGTGCGCCCGGACGGTCGATTTTGTTTACAACAACGATTGGGCGTAAGCCACGCGCGAAAGCTTTTTGAGTCACAAAACGAGTTTGTGGCATTGGGCCATCCACTGCGTCAACCAGCAGCAGTACGCAGTCTACCATCGACATTACACGCTCTACTTCACCACCGAAGTCAGCGTGACCAGGGGTGTCAACGATGTTGATGCGGTAATCTTTCCAACGAATGGCAGTGTTCTTGGCAAGAATGGTAATACCGCGCTCTTTTTCCAGATCGTTGGAGTCCATGACACGTTCTTGACCTTCAGAAGCACGATCCAGGGTTCCGGATTGCTGCAACAGTTTGTCAACCAGAGTAGTTTTACCGTGGTCAACGTGCGCAATAATCGCGATATTGCGTAGATTCTCTAACATTCTCGCCTCGAGATAAAAAAGTGACTAAAAATCGGGCGCTCATTCTACCTATGTGAACGTGATCTGCCTAGCAGAATCGCAGTAAAAACAACGAGCATATTTTTTCATAATCTATGTATAATCGAACTCGGCAAAATTGCAATTATCGCCATTGCACCACCATAAAACACCAATTTGGTGCAAGTTGTTACTATTTTAGTGCAACCGCTAATTTCGAGAGTGCGCTGAAAGGGAATAAACCTCAAAAAACCAGATGGTTAAATGAGTTGGCTTGGTTTTTGCTGTTGTAGCGACAATCAAAAAGTCGCTATCTGATTTTAAATGACACCGGAGGTTAGCTAGCATGTCAGCTGCAAATGTTCTGAACATGATCAAAGAGAACGAAGTTAAGTTCGTTGATCTGCGTTTCACCGATACTAAAGGTAAAGAACAACACGTTTCTATTCCTGCTCACCAGGTTGACGAAGATTTCTTCGAAGACGGTAAAATGTTCGATGGTTCATCTATCGCTGGTTGGAAAGGTATCAACGAATCAGACATGATTCTGATGCCAGACGCAACTACTGCAATCATGGACCCTTTCACCGAAGAATCTACTTTGATCGTTCGTTGCGACATCCTCGAACCAGCGACTAAAAAAGGCTACGATCGTGACCCACGTTCTATCGCTAAACGTGCTGAAGAATACCTGAAAGCAAGCGGTATCGCTGATACCGTTCTGTTTGGCCCAGAGCCAGAATTCTTCATTTTCGAAGACGTTCGTTTCGAAAACACCATGAGTGGTTCTTTCTTCAAGATCGATGATCCTGAAGCAGCATGGAACTCAGGTAAAGAATTCGAAGAAGGTAACAAAGGTCACCGTCCAGGTGTTAAAGGTGGTTACTTCCCAGTTCCTCCAGTAGATTCTTCACAAGACATGCGTTCAGCTATGTGTCTGATCCTGGAAGAAATGGGTCAGGTAGTTGAAGCTCACCACCACGAAGTTGCTACTGCTGGTCAGAACGAAATCGCTACTCGTTTCAACACTCTGACTAAAAAAGCTGACGAAGTTCAGGTTCAGAAATACGTTATTCATAACGTTGCGCACGCTTACGGCAAAACTGCGACTTTCATGCCTAAACCAATGTTTGGTGACAACGGTTCAGGTATGCACTGCCACCAGTCTCTGGGTAAAGATGGCAAGAACCTGTTCTCTGGCGATGCTTACGGCGGTTTGTCAGAACTGGCTCTGTTCTACATCGGCGGTATCATCAAGCACGCTAAAGCAATCAACGCTTTCACTAACCCATCAACCAACTCATACAAACGTCTGGTTCCAGGTTATGAAGCTCCAGTAATGCTGGCGTACTCTGCACGTAACCGCTCAGCTTCTATCCGTATCCCTGTGGTACCAAGCCCGAAAGCTGCTCGTATCGAAGTTCGCTTCCCGGATCCAGCTGCTAACCCATACCTGGCATTTACTGCACAGTTAATGGCTGGTCTGGACGGTATCATCAACAAGATCCACCCAGGCGATGCTGCAGACAAAGATCTGTATCACCTGCCACCAGAAGAAGCGGCTAAAATCCCACAAGTTTGTGGTGCATTAGACGAAGCTCTGAAAGCTCTGGACGCAGACCGTGAGTTCTTAACTCGTGGTGGTGTATTCTCTGATGACTTCATCGACGCTTACATTGAGCTGAAAACAGCTGATGTTGACCGCGT
>QKFI01000391.1 GCA_003251455.1 Tolumonas sp. | reverse complement strand
GTCATCTGTTCCATGACATCCATTGGTAATGATAAGAAAACCGGGCCTTTCGGTGCCGCATTTGCATCGTTGAATGCGCGACGTAATAAGACGGGAAGTTGTGCAGCGTTGGTTACTTCCTGCGCCCATTTCACATTGGGTTTGGCAATGCTCACCAAATCATCATATAAAAGCGGGTCGGTGAGGGTATGACGTAAATCTTGTTGACCAGCAGTCACAACCAAAGGTGTTTGTGCGACTTTGGCGTTGATCAAATTGCCCATGCCATGGCCTAAACCACCAGCTGTATGCAGGTTAATAAAACCTGGCTTGCGTGTGGCCTGCGCATAACCATCAGCCATGGCGACAGCGCTTGCTTCCTGCAATGCGAAGACATATTGAATGGATTGATGGCGTAATAAGGCGTCAATGAGAGGCAGTTCTGTTGTGCCGGGGTTACCGAAAATGTATTCCACACCTTCGTTTTCCAGAATTTCCAGCAAAACATCCGCGCCGTTACGGCCATTACAGTTTTCCAGTTTGTTCATCATGCTCATGGTGAGTATCCATCCCTGAATCTTGGGTCTATTCCATCAATTGTAGTCGCTGCTGTGTTGGCCGCGTTCATTCGCCTGCCGCCTTCCTGCAACGCCAAATTGTTTGGGTCTCGGGTCATAAAATCGAATTCATTAAAGAATTATATTTCATGGAATGGCGATAAACTTTTCTATAAGATTTCAATATGAATGAATTTAAGGAAAAATTTTTCTGATATGGCTGGAAATAAGCACAAATATACCGAAGAAGTGGAATTGGATGATGTCACGATCCGGATCCTAGACTGCCTTCAGCAGAATGCTGAAATGAGTGTGGCTGAAATTGCCGAGATTGTCGGGCTGTCGCAAACACCATGCTGGCGTCGGGTGAATGAATTAAAGAATTCCGGTGTTATTACAAAATCGGTTGCGATTGCGGATCCTGAAAAGTTGGGGCTGTTAGTAAACGTGTTTGTGCATGTCACGCTGACGAAACAAACGGAAGAGGCTTTGCATCAGTTTGAAGCGGCCATCAGCGATTTACCTGAAATCATGGAATGCTATCTGATGAGTGGGGAAGCGGACTATATGTTACGGGTAGTGGTTCGTGACCTGAGGGAATATCAGCAGTTACTGACGAGTTGTTTGACGAAGATCCCGACGGTTTCTTCGATCCGTTCCAGCTTTGCGCTTTCCCGGGTGAAATATACAACCGCACTGCCACTGCGGACTTAACGAACACCACCTTCGGTCATTTTGACCAGATGATGATAAGGGTAAAACCGGTTGATATCAGAATGAGCGATATCATGTCTGACTTTATCGATATCGTGTTTGTAACGGTCCAGCATTAATCCAACGACGGTTCCGCTATGTGCGACATTTAGGCCGAACAGGGCATGTTTTTCGATGAGGCCGTATAAATCCTGAAATGCAGGTTTTGGCAGAATGTTCTGGCTGGCTTGCGCACTGAGCGTGACCGCTTTTCCTAATTCACGGCGACTCTTTTTGTGCGCTGAGCCCTGAAATTGTTCCCATGCAGTCTGTAGCGAAGGGGAACTATCCAGCAGTTTCTGCTTCCGATCTAACTTGTGATAGTCGGTAGTATCCAGCCGTTCCGGACTTTCCAGGATCAGAATGTCGATGTCTGGCAACCAGCGGTGGGATTGAACGATATCGCCTTGATTGTGATCGAAGAGTGTTAAATCAGTGAATATGGTGCTGTCCGTCGGTTCAATCGCGACACAAAGTTTCGCTAATTCTGATTCTGTCAGACGCTTTTTTAAATGTCGGGCAGTTGCAACAGCGGTTGCTGCAATATCGGCTGTACTACTCGCCATGCCTTTGGCAACCGGAATGTCGGAATCAAAACGGATACGTAATGTCTGACTGAGTTCGGACGGAAGCTCATAGTGTTGCAGCACCTGATTAACCATTTGCCGCATGCGCGGACGTTCATTGCTTTCGGGTTTGCCTTCACAGACTTCAACTGTGCTAAACCAGTCGATCGGGCAGGAAATGAGTTTTTCACTACCCAAGATCCAACCTTGAATCAATTCGCCACAAGATGCCGGGCAACGTGCTTCAGCCATGTCCGAATACCTGTTTCAGTGCTGCGATGAGTTTCAGATTAGC
>QKFI01000285.1 GCA_003251455.1 Tolumonas sp. | reverse complement strand
TGGCAATATGCTTATTCCATCGATGGAATCAGAGATTGGCTGTTCACGCAGCATAAGTAAAATCTGAAACATAAAAAAAGCCACCCCATTCAATGGTGTGGCTTTTTTCTTGATGCAGACTAAATGCGATCAGGCATTTTCTTGCTGAACAGACATCGCCATTTCAGGCTGCAGACCATCCGCTTCAATGCCCGCAGGGCTTAATTCACCTTCCAATTTTGCAACTACAGATGAAGCAATCGCGTTACCAACCACGTTGGTTGCGGACCGTGCCATATCCAGGAAGTGGTCAACGCCCAGCAGCAGTAACAAACCTGCTTCAGGGATATGGAACTGAGCCATTGCAGCAGCAATGACCACCAGTGATGCACGAGGAACACCTGCCATACCTTTTGATGTCACCATCAGCAACAACAACATAGTGATCTGTTGGGCAACGGTAATTTCCATGCCATAGGCTTGCGCGATGAACATGGTTGCAAAGGTGCAATACATCATTGAACCGTCAAGGTTAAATGAGTAACCAACCGGCAGAACGAAGCTGGAGATCTTCTCGGAACAACCAAAGCGTTTCAGACCTTCCAGTGTTTTTGGATACGCCGCTTCAGAGCTTGCGGTTGAGAACGCGAGCAGGATTGGTTCACGAATAAATGCTGGCAGTGCTAAGACGCGTTTACCCAGGAACAGGCTACCCATCAGCATTAGAATGACCCACAACAGCAAGATTGAACCGTAAACTTCGGCAACGAATTCTCCGTAAGTAAGGAGAATCCCTAAACCTTGTTTAGCGATTAAGGCTGCGATGGCGCCGAATACTGCGAAAGGTGCAAAGTTCATCACGAAACCTGTCACTTTCAGCATGATGTGAGCAACGCTGTCCATCACGCTGACCACTGGTTTAGCTTTTTCGCCTAAACCTGACGCAGCAACACCAAAGAAGACAGAGAACACTACTAACTGCAGGATCTCATTGGTTGCCATGGCTTCAACAACGCTTTTCGGAATCGCGTGCGTGATGAAGTCTTTCAAGGAAATAGCTGTCGCACTAATGCCTGATGATTCAGACACATCCGGCAGTGGCAGATTCAGGCCAATACCTGGTTTCAGCAGGTTCACCATGATCAGACCCAGCGTCAGGGAAATCAGTGACGCAGTCATAAACCAGGCCATTGCTTTGATACCGACACGGCCAACAGTCTGGCTGTCACCCATTTTGGCGATCCCAACAACTAATGTAGAGAATACCAGTGGCGCGATAATCATTTTGATCAAATTGAGATGTTAGAGGCAAAGCTTGCGATGGCTGCTGCATCGGTCGTGTTGGTCCGGAACAAATGTCCAACAAGAATACCAACAACCATGCTCACCAGGATCATGGCTGTAAGTTTATTCATTTTCATTATTTACTCGTCCTTAATAGATGTTTAGCGGAATGACATCCTTTTTCTATAAATTCTTCCGTAATTCTTCCGTGAAAATAGTGCTGCATAGCACTTTGTCTTACAAACTCCGCTTGTTGCAGACAAAAAACGCCTTGAATTTAAAGCAATATCTATGTGATTTGCATAACAAAAATCAAATTTGTAATGCGAATGACTGTAAAATGGTCAACATGTGGCGTTTATGTCTAATAAACAGGCAGTAAAGGCACATGAAAATTTTGGAAGTGGTGGTTAATTGCTCAAATCTTCTGAATGCGATATCAACCACTGTAGAAAGGTTTCATATTGTGTCGAGTTCGGGTGTTGCGGGTGTGGTTGCAAATAATAGGCTGCGCCGGTTTTGACTGATTCGACAAAGGGTTTCACCAGACGTTTCCTTCTGATGTCTTCCTCAACCAGTGTGATGTCGGCCATAGCAACGCCAAAGCCCTGAATCGCTGCACTAATTGCAAGATCCATCGTATCGAAGTGCTGATTTTTTCTCATGGTCACGGCACGAAGTACATTGTTTCGCAGCCAAAGTTTCCAATCACGTTCATCCTGAGTTGGATGTAAAAAAGTAAACGCTGAAAGATTGGGCTCATTATCAACGATGCCGATTTTTTCAATCAAATGCGGTGCCATGACGGGGGCTACGACTTCATCAAATAATTTATAAGCCTGTTTATCATGAAGTGGTTGCTCTGCAAACACGATGGCTGCATCAAAGTTTTCAGTTTTGAAATCGACTGTGTGATCGGTGGTGGTTGTGAGTGATACATGAAGTTCCGGATGTTCAGCTTCCAGCTTCATCAATTGTGGCACCAGCCATCGCATGGCACAGGTCGGCGCTTTTAGCCGAATCACTGCATTTTCCTGACAGGCTTTTTGTGTCGCAGAGAAAAGCAGGTCAAAGGCTGCCTGAACTTCAGGTAAATATTGGCTGCCTTGCTGGGTTAAAGTGAGCCCGCGCGCATGGCGTTGAAATAAGGAAAATCCAAGATAAGACTCTAATGTGGCTATCTGGCGACTCACCGCACCTTGCGTTACAAATAACTCCTCTGCCGCCCGAGTCAGATTCAGATGACGGGCAGTCACGACAAAAGCATGAAGTGCATTTAACGGCGGCGTTCTTTTGGTCATGTTCCACAATTTCAGGTATGCATTTTTCTCATGGCTATTATGACAACAATTCGCTACTCGCCACAAGGAATGTCTCGTTTAATAAACCTCAATTAATGTCCTGAATAAATAGAAAAACGGAGCTTTCATGGCGATTCAGACCCCGGTGCAGACCCAATCTAAATTACCAGATGTGGGAACCACGATTTTCACGGTAATCGGTCAGTTATCGAACCAGCATAATGCAATCAATTTATCGCAGGGTGCACCAAGTTTTCCATGCGATCCGTTGTTGGTTTCTGAAGTCACGAAAGCGATGGAACGTGGTTTAAACCAATATGCACCCATGACAGGCGTGGTTGCGTTGAAAGAATTGATTCAGGCAAAAGTCGCTACGCTTTATGGTCAAACTTATGATGTAAATCAGGAAATTACCGTAACTGCCAGTGCGAGTGAGGCGCTGTATTCCTCTATTTCCGCATTGGTTCACTCGGGCGATGAAGTCATTTATTTCGAACCATCCTTTGATAGTTATGCTCCCATTGTTCGTTTGCAGGGCGCCAAGCCGGTTGCGTTAAAATTATCAGTACCGGATTTCACCATTAATTGGGATGAAGTTCAGGACGCGATCACGCCGAAAACCCGCATGATCATCATTAACACGCCGCATAATCCAAGTGCGCAGGTGCTCAGTGAGCATGATTTAGCTGAATTAGCCAGACTGACCCGCAATACCGATATCGTTGTGCTATCTGATGAAGTTTATGAACATATCGTATTTGATGGTCATCGCCATCATGGTATGGCAACGCATCCTGAACTGGCTGCTCGTAGTGTTGTGGTGTCATCATTTGGGAAGACTTTTCATGTGACTGGCTGGCGTGTTGGCTACTGTCTGGCGCCACAAGCGCTGATGGCGGAGATCCTGAAAGTACATCAATTCATGATGTTCTCTGCCGATACGCCAATGCAGTATGCGTTCGCTGAATATATGAAAGATCCGCAAACTTACCTGCATCTGTCCGATTTTTATCAGAAAAAACGCGATCTGATGATTGCAGAGTTGCAGA
>QKFI01000301.1 GCA_003251455.1 Tolumonas sp. | reverse complement strand
AATTGCAGTTTATTAAGTCCAGTCATGCTGAAAACGCAT
Organism: Tolumonas sp.; assembly: GCA_003251455.1. Taxonomy (GTDB): domain Bacteria; phylum Pseudomonadota; class Gammaproteobacteria; order Enterobacterales; family Aeromonadaceae; genus Tolumonas. Next base: position 2,115 of record QKFI01000301.1, on the reverse strand, counting down.
ACTGGACTTTTTTCTTTGCCATAGTTAGATGCGACAATCTATCCTTCATGAAGGAAATCCAGCTTAGCTTTTAAAGAACCCAACGCTTCAATGCCAAACCGATGCCATTTTTATCATTCGTATCTGTAACGTAACTTGCATAATGTTGGACTTCGGGCAAGGCATTCCCCATCGCGATGCCGAAACCTACCTGTTGGAACATACTGATATCATTTCTGTTATCACCAAAAGCGATGACTTGTTCCATCGAATATCCTTGTTCCTTGGTCCAGAGAGCCAGACAATTTCCTTTACTGTTAGTCTGATTGACAACTTCAACGTCAGTTGGGGATGTTCTATCGCATGTTACACCAAGTTCCGTTGATAATTTTGAAGAGAAACGGTCAATCACGTCTGGTTCCGGATGGTTAAATTCCATTTTCCATACAGGAGAATGATCTTTGCACAAGGAGATTAAATCATGTGCAGAAAGGTAGATCGGTCTCAGGTGTGGTAAAAATGTCTGAGTGTATTGGCTAATTTTCTGAATGTGTTTATTTTCTGGGTTGTGCGCTAAGCCGGCCTCAAGATGACAAATGACATCTAATCCATAGTTCTCGACTAAAGATAAAGCGCTTCGCCACTGTTCTTCTTCCAACGGAAATCCGGAAACGATCTTTTTTATAAAAGGATCAAAAAGATAAGCGCCATTAGAACAAATAATTGGGGTGTCCAAATCCAGGAAGGCATGGCTAGGGTAGGCCAGCATGTGATGGCGACCAGTGACTAAGATAATTTTAACCCCTTGTTTTCTGGCTAATTGCAGACTGTCCACTGTTTCTGACAGTATTTCATGTTCCGTGGTAAGTAAGGTGCCGTCCATATCCAATGCAATTACAGCAATATCATTCATATTTTTACCTCGATTAATGCTTAGTTAAGGCTCGAATATTAAAAAGTGAAATGCAATCTTTTAATGCAGTAAAAAAAATCCGGTATTGATTAGATTGGTTAAGGTAAACTGCGCATCTTCAAAAAAAGCACGGCAAATGTGTTTCTGGAATATTTATGTCTGATGTCATCAATAGTTTAATTATGGGGATTGTCGAAGGGATTACAGAGTTTCTTCCTATCTCTAGTACAGGTCATCTCATTGTCACCAAAGAATTACTGAAATTTAATGGCAGTGATACCTTTGAGATTGTGATTCAGCTTGGCGGTGTCTTGGCTGTTTTGTGGTTCTATTTCAGTACAATCTGGAAACAGGTGAAAACTGTAACTACAGACAAAGCTGTCCAGCGTTTCTGGATAACGGTCATTGTTGCTTTTTTACCAGCCGCGTTTGTCGGGCTTGCGCTACATAATTATATTACTGAATACTTGTTTAATAGTGTTACGGTCGCTATCAGCTTGATCGTCGGCGGCATCATTATGTGGTGGATCGAAGGAGCCGACTTCAAACCAAGAACCTTAGCATTTGAACAAATGACACTGAAACAGGGTTTTGCTATTGGATGTGCACAACTTTGCGCGTTGATCCCAGGTGTAAGCCGAAGTGCATCGACGATTATGGGTGGGATGTTGATTGGGCTTGATCGTTCAACTTCAACAGGCTTTAGTTTCTTTTTATCCATTCCAACACTGGGTGCGGCGAGCATCTATTCATTACTAAAAGACCTGCACGGTGTTGGCGACCATGGCATCCTCAATATCTCTATTGGCTTGTTAACATCATTTATTGTCAGCTTATTATCGATTCGTTGGCTGTTACGTTATATCAGTAAACATAGCTTCAGAGGATTTGCTGCTTACCGCATTATCATCGGTATCATTGTCCTCGCTTTATCTTACTTTGGGTTCTTTACCACAGCCTAAGCAAGTTAAACATGCAGGAAAAGGCGATTTATTCGCCTTTTTGTTTTAAAAGTGAGCGGCTGATAAAGATCTTCAAAAAAAGGAGTTGATCAAATTAGATCACTCCCTATAATGCCGCCTCACTGACACGGCGCAAGCCGCACCGGTTCTGGATTGCGAAGCAGTTTGGAGGTTTCGGTAAGTCGGTAAGATTTCAAGTTGTGACGGTTGTTTAAAATAATCGTTGACAACAAAATGGGAAAGCGTAGAATGCGCGTCCCA
>QKFI01000254.1 GCA_003251455.1 Tolumonas sp. | reverse complement strand
GGTTCATCGGCAATCAGTAAATCAGGCTTATTGGCTAGTGCCATCGCAATCATCACGCGCTGACGTTGACCACCCGACATCTGATGCGGATATTGGTCAATCCGTTTTTCCGGATCAGGTAATTGCATTTCTCGCAGTAAAGATAAAACCTGTTCACGAACCTCATTTTTAGTTAATGCTTTGTTGTGTTCGAGAATGATTTCGCCAATTTGCTGTCCGACGGTATAAATTGGGTTCAGAGAGGTCATGGGTTCCTGAAAGATCATCCCGATTTTTTTACCACGGATTTTCCGCATGTCATTTTCGTCATATTGGCTCATATCTTCGCCTAATAACGTAATGCGGGTGTCTGTTCCTACGATTGCGCTTTTCGGTAATAACTTCATCAGCACACGCGCAGAAATTGATTTTCCTGAACCTGATTCACCAACCAAGGCAACCGTCTGACCTTTGTAAATCTTGAAAGAAACTTCCCGAACTGCTTGCGCAATACCGCCTTCAGTCTTGAAATCGACTTTAATGTTTTCTGCGTTCACTAATAATGTCTGTTCCATCATGAAATTCCTTTCAATTAACGACCTGAATAAGGATCAACTGCATCACGCAAACCATCACCCGCTGCGTTAAAGACCAGAACTGCAACCAGGATGAAAGCAACCGGAGCCAACAACCAAGGATAAGAACCGAGTACCTGATAATCACGAGCAGCATTCAGTAGCAAACCTAGACTGATCATGGGTGGTTTGATACCAACGCCGAGAAAACTCAAAAAGCTTTCCGTCAGAATAAAGGTTGGGATCATCCCGGTTGCTACAACGATGACGTGTGACATCACGTTCGGAAGGATGTGGTGTACAATAATGCGCTGATCACTGGCGCCACAGGCAATGGCTGATTTCACATAATCCATCTCACGTAAAACCAGCGCTTTTCCTCGCACTTCACGGGCAAGCTGTGCCCATTTCAGACAACCCAGAAGCAGAACGAAGAGCACGAACGTCGTTTGCGGTGAAACTGTTTTGGGCAGAATGGCAATGACAGAGAGATATAAAGGCAGTTCGGGGAAGGCGAGCATCAGTTCGACCACGCGCTGGATCCACATATCCGCTTTGCCACCCAGATAACCGGATGTGATCCCCACCAGACTTCCGACAATCACGCAAATCGTGGTGATCATGCCGGCCATGAGTAAAGTGACACCCATTCCGTGGAAGATCCTGCTTAATTCGTCACGCCCCATACCATCGGTGCCAAGCAGATATACATTGTTTTCACCGGCAGTAAATAAATGGGTATGCAAGGTTAGTCCGAAGAGTTTGTATTCCCAGCCTTCACTGAAGAAATGAAGATAGATTTTATTTTCAGTATTCAGCGAATATTTGGGTTCGAATGTTTCTGGGTCAAACGTTGTTTCATAAGCATAAACAAACGGACGTAACGATAACCCTTCTTCGCTGAAGAAGTGGATCCCCTGCGGTGGGGTATAAACATCTTCATTGCTGCGTTTTGCTGGATCCTGCGGTGAAAAGAAAGGGGCAAAGATGGCCAGAATCAGTAAGGCAAGAATCAGCCACATAGAAATTAAGGCTAGTTTATTACGTTTAAAACGACGCCATACCAGTGCGATATACCGCTCATCTGTTGATTTAGGGCGTTGACGCGGATCTTGTTCCAGAACGATTTCAGACTGCATAGTATTCTCCATAATCGCGGCTCCTTCCTACGATAAACGAACGCGAGGATCGAGTAGGGCCAGCGTGATATCTGCAATCAAATTGCCTATCACCAGTGTGGTTGCGAGGATCAACATGAAAGACGCAACAACGAATACGTCCTGATCCTGCATTGCCTGCACAATGAGTGGGCCAACTGTTGGTAGGGCAAATACAATGGCAATTTCCAGCTCACCGGCAATCATGTAAGGCAATGCAACACCCTGGTACATGATCATCGGATGCAAAGCGTTTGGAACGATATGTTTAAATAAGACGCGCAGTGGTGATAAACCTTTTGCCCGGGCAGTTTCTACGTATTGCATCTGCATGACGTCCAGCATGTTTGAGCGCATCACACGCAGGTTTTGCGCCATACCACCGAAGATCGCAACTAATAACACCGGCCAGATATGCAGGAGTAGATTGCCGAATTTAGCAA
>QKFI01000420.1 GCA_003251455.1 Tolumonas sp. | reverse complement strand
ATACAGCGTTCAGCATCAGCAGGTGATTGCACACCTTTTAGTACCAGTTTGTGCTGCCACTTATCACGTAGCTGTGCAAGGGCGTCCCAGTTCAGGGTACGGTCCATCTGGTTTCCCATAAAATGAGCGGCACCAGCGGCAGTTTTATTTCCTTCGGGGAGATAAGGATTCAGATTTCCGAGTGTAGGTATGCCTTTCGGCCACAGCGCCTGAAGTATCCACTTAGGATGGCGGACCACATCAAATTTATTGCGCCAGCTCAGTTGCTGCGGTGCAACAAAATTGCGTTTATCCCATTCACGTTTACCAAGAACTACGGCATCGCTGGTCAGAAAAAGCGTTTTCACCCCCACATCGTTTGCGCGTGTCATCAAGTCATGCTGGATCTGACGTTCGCGCAGGGTGTAAAGCTGGAACCAAAGTTCAACATCAGGAACAGATTTGCGGATCTCTTCAAGCGAACTGGTTGAAACCGTCGTCATAGTGTAAGGGATACCCAGTTTGGCTGCGGCTTTTGCCTGTTGGATATCTGCATCTCGCCACAACATGCCGTTATATCCGGTCGGACCAATCGCAACCGGGAAAGGATATTCCTTATCAAACACCTGACAACGGGTGTCAACCGTGTCGCATGGGATCAGGGTCTGCGGATTAAAACCGATTTGTTCAAATGCGCGCCGGTTTCTTGTAATCGTAATTTCATCTTCTGAACCGCCTTCGAGATACTCCCAGGCAAAATGCGGCAATCGCTTTTTCGCCAGATGAGCGAGTTCAAAAATGTTAAGTGCTTTAGAAAAGTCCGACCCTGAATAATACCGACGCATAAACAAACATATCCTTATCTGTATGAAAAGGGCTAAATCCCTTGATATAAACTGTCAGCAGAAATCCATTTGAAGAATTCACCCTGTTCAACCCAAGCACGGGATTTGGCCAGATCAGGGGCAAAGAAACGGTCCTGATCGTAATGAGGAACCTGATTTCGAATAAATGACATGACTTCTGTTAACTTCGCAGTTGTGTTTAAAGGTGCATGGAAATCGATACCCTGTGCTGCACCCAGCAGTTCAATGGCAACCACAGCGCTGCTGTTTCCTGCCATATCATGCAGGCGGCGTGCCGCAAAGGTAGCCATGGAGACGTGGTCTTCCTGATTAGCTGAGGTTGGCAGGCTATCAACAGAGGCTGGATGGGCCCAGGTTTTGTTTTCTGATGCCAGCGCCGCAGAGGTTACCTGCGCGATCATGAAGCCTGAGTTCACACCGCTTTCTTTCACCAGGAATGCAGGCAGACCAGACATGGTTGGGTCAACCAGTTGTGCAATACGGCGTTCAGAGATAGCGCCAATTTCAGAGATCGCGATTGCTAACACATCTGCAGCCATAGCGACTGGTTCAGCATGGAAGTTACCACCGGAAAGTACGTCACCTTCAGCGGTGAATACCAGCGGGTTATCAGAAACTGCATTCGCTTCTTTCAGGAAAATATCTGCGGAAAAACGAATGTGGTCGAGGCAAGCACCCATCACCTGTGGCTGGCAACGCAGAGAATAAGGGTCCTGTACACGTTTACAATCAACATGAGAGTTGTTGATTTCACTGCTGTCTAACAGCGAACGATACAGTGCAGCCGCATCAATCTGGCCTTTCTGACCACGAACCGCCTGAATACGCGGATCAAACGGAACAAAAGAACCTTTCAGTGCTTCAACGGTTAATGAGCCAGCAACAACGGCTGCTGAATATAATTTTTCAGCGCAGAACAGGCCACGTAAGGCGAGGGCAGTGGAAACCTGTGTACCATTAATCAGCGCCAGACCTTCTTTCGGGCCAAGCACCAGTGGTTTTAAGCCAGCAATGGCTAAGCCTTCTTCGGCTTGCATAATTTTGCCCTGATGGCGCACTTCACCCACACCGATCAAAGCGCAGGACATATGCGCTAATGGCGATAAGTCACCAGAAGCACCGACAGAGCCTTTTTCTGGAATGCATGGATACACTTTCGCGTTGTAGAGTGCCAGCAAGCCATCGATGACATCTTTGCGAACACCAGAGAACCCACGCGCCAAAGAACCTGCTTTCAGTGCCATAATTAATGCAACCGATGCATCATCCAGTAACTGACCGGTGCCTGTTGCGTGAGAAAGTAACAAATTACGTTGCAGGTTGACTAATTCATCTTCAGGGATGGATGTACGGGCTAATAAACCAAAACCGGTATTCACACCATAGACGGTGCGGTTGTTTTCAATAATCTCGTCGATGACCCTATTACTTTGTTCAATGACTGGCAGACAATCATCGCTCAACACTAAATCAGGCTGTGTTTCATAGATAGAACGCAGTTCAGCTAACGTAAATTTTCCAGGGTTCAGGGTAATCGACATATTTCACTTCCTCGTCAAATGGATATACCTGTATATACAACTGCAAGAGACAGGCCATTCCACTCAGCTGTAATATTATTGAATATTTCTATGCTTTATGGGTTTATCACTGACCAATTATGACGCATTCGCCCCATATTGGTGGTTTATTTTAAAGCTGTACATGACTATACAACCTCAATGGATGAGACTCTATCTCAGTTATCAAAGATAATAAAGTATATACAGGTATAAAATTGAGGATGGTCTGATCTTTGCTGCAATCAGCAACCAATGACATATGGAAAGGACCATGCATGAAAGCAGCTAGACTTTATGGAATTCAAGATATCCGCGTAGAAGACGTTGAAACCCCCTCATCTCCACAAGCTGACGAAGTGAAATTAAAGGTTCTTGCCGCAGGCATTTGTGGCTCAGATCTTCACAATTACAAAACAGGACAGTGGTTCGCCCGATTACCAGTCACGCCTGGCCATGAATTTTGTGCTGAAGTTGTCGAAGTCGGAAAGAAGGTTACACGTTTCAAACCGGGTGACTGGGTTGCAGCAGATTCGCGGGCAAATTGCGGCGAATGTGATTTTTGTAAATCAGGGCGAGGGAATCTTTGTCGTTCAATGGGATTTGTCGGAGAAGTCTGTGAGGGCGGATTCGCTGAGATGACGGTTCTCCCTGAAAAACGGTTATTAGCACTGCCGAAATCGATCCCGCCAGAGCTCTTAGTCTTGAGTGAACCATTGGGTGTTGCACTGCGTGTCATCCATCAACTGAATCCTGCCGAGGGTGCGACGGTTGCAGTTGCCGGTGGCGGTACCATCGGGGGTTTGGTTGCATTGTTATTGAGTGAAGTATTCCATCATCCAGTGGTGATGTTTGAAAGAAATACACAACGAAAAGCGTTATTACACAAAGTTGCCTCATTTCAGGAAGCAGATTTAGATCGTGAATCACTTCAGTCTGTCACCGAGGGCAATGATGTTTACTACTGGGTTGAAGCAACCGGTTCTGGTGCTGTATTGCAACAATTGGTTTCTCTGGCGGGTTCTGGCAGCCGGATTTGTCTGGTTGGATTGTTTAACGGTGATGTCAGTCTGAATGTGAATCGTCTGGTCGAAGCTGAAATTCAGATCGTTGGAAGTAGTGTTTTCTGTGATGAGCAGGCAGAGGCTATTCGATTATTACCCCAGTTGGCTGAAAAATTACGACCACTGATATCAAAACCAATTGGTTTGGCTGACATTCCTGCGGCTTACCAGAAATTAACCACAGAACAGGTTGATTCATTAAAAACTGTCATCATCCCAGAGGTTTAACATGCCATTTTTAGACGATTTATATTCATTAGAAGGAAAAGTTGCAGTTGTTACGGGCTGTAGTCGCGGGATCGGTGCTGCATTGTTAATAGGACTTGCGAAGGCTGGTGCACACGTTGTACTTGCGGTCAGAAATCCTGATTCGGTGGGGCATCTTGTGCCTGTACTTTCTGCAATGAATGCAAAATATGACATCGTTAAACTTGATGTGACTTCTGTTTCGAGTATTACTGCTGCATTTGCAGAGATTGCCGAACAGTTTGGTAAGTTGGATATTCTCATCAACAATGCTGGCACCGAGCAGGTAACCGATTCATTGGAACTGACGGAATCGGTCTGGGACACCATCATGGATACCAATCTCAAAGGTGCGTTTTTCTGTGCACAAGCAGCAGCAAAAATCATGAAAACGAATGGTGGTTCAATCATTAACCTTTGCTCGCTGACCAGTGAGGTGGGGGTTCCGGGTGCAGTGCCTTATGGTGCATCAAAATCAGGGATGGTTGGTATCACCCATGCGCTTTCCGCTGAGTGGGCGAAACATAATATTCGGGTAAATGGCATTGGACCTGGCTATTTCAAAACAGATTTAACGGCTGTTTTTTACGAAAACGAGAGCTGGTGTGAGGCGATGAAATCAAAAATTCCATTAGGGCGTTTTGGTGAACTGGATGACTTGGTGGGGACGGCAGTTTTTCTGGCTTCTTCCGCATCACGTTATATTACCGGACAGGTAATCTATGTAGATGGTGGCTATCTGGCGAGTATTTAATCAAACACCAACGCATTGCGTTTGACTCGGAAATAAGAGTTGAGAGACTCATTCTGGGCTTGTATATTCAATGGGTTATTAGCCTCACGTGAGCCAATCCGTTGGCTCAATTTTTTGCCCGAGCAATCGGGCTCTTTTCTTCTAGCGGTGATGTCCCCAGCCACCTCGATCATAATGACCGCCGCCATGACCACCACCGTGTGGGCCATACCAGCCCCATGGAACACAACAACCAGTCAAAGAGACTAGTAACGCAACAATCATGATTTTACGCATGTTGACTACCTATGCTTATTGAACCCTCGGCGCATCTTACCAAAGCCATCACAAATCGATACAAACTTTACATTTGTTAAAGATGGTCGTCCTGTCATAACTAGCATATCCATATGCCGAAATATTGAAGGACAATATTGTTTTTATCAGTTGGAGAATGTTTATGCCGCCAATTGCTCGTGTTGGTGATAAACACGCGTGTCCGCAGGAAGGTCATAGCGTCAATGCAATTATTCAAGGTTCAGCAGATGTCATGATTAACGGCATGCCAGCTGCTGTGGTTGGGTCAAAAACTGCGTGTGGAGCCTCGGTTGTTGCAGGTAGTGCTACGGTCACTATCAATGGAAAACCTGCCGCGGTGATCGGGTCTGCAACATCTCATGGTGGTGTGATTATTTCAGCATCTGGAAACGTCACCGTAGGTTGATACATATCAATAACATCCCATTAACAAATTGTATGATGAAACCTCCTTGAAACAGAAGGAGGTTTATTTGGACGCACGCAGTTTGGAAAACCCATTCCAGGCGCAATGGTCAGCTCATGGACACACACTTTGTTTAGGTCATTGGCAAGTTTCTTTCCTAGAAAAAACAATTGTTTTACCTGAGACTGTATTGACCAAGGATATGGGTACATTTGGGAATTTTAGTTTTTTATTTGATGATGATCCGGCATGGGAGGAAGGACTCAAAGAGGATGAATGGATTGTCGATAATATTGACTGGTTAGGGCAGTGTTTTATCGACAATGACATTCCGCTTGAAGAAACTTATTTCCGTTGGTTTTATCGAGCTGTCAATTTGGCCGATTGGCGATGCAGCTCGTGTGGTGGATGCATTTAATTCAAAATCAGATTGCCAGAGTGAGCCAGGCAAGAATCAGATAACGGCTCGTTTTGGCAATGCTGACCAACACGAAAAACGGCAAAAATGGTTCACGTAAAACACCAGCTATGACGGTCAGTGGATCGCCAATAATCGGTACCCAGCTGAGCAATAAAGACCATTTTCCATAACGTTGATACCAACGGGATGCTTTTGCTAATTGAGTTGGGGAAACCGGAAACCATCGTTTATGTTGAAAATGCTGGGCATAACGTCCTAACCACCAATTCACCAGAGAACCAAGTACATTTCCGAGGCTCACGATGAGTAAGAGCCAGCCAACCGGTTGACTCTTTTCCAGCAACAGGCCAACAAACACCGCTTCAGATTGCATCGGTAAGAGCGTGGCAGAAAGAAATGCCACCATGAATAAACCTGCGTAAATCGTGAGGGAGACCATGAAATGCTCGACTTAATAACTGACAGGCGTTGATTTTGCGTTTTCAGGCCAAGTGTCTGTATAGACGACATCTGCCATTTGGAGTCGCTGTCCCCAACCTAAGGTATCCAACAACGGTTTATCCGGGAATGAATCGACGCAGCCGATACATAAAATGGCGATTGGCGTCGCATCACGTGGCATCTTGAGTAAATCAGCCAGCGCATGCGGGTCAAAAAATGAAACCCAGCCTAAACCAACCCCTTCAGCCCGAGCGGCCAGCCACATATTCTGAATCGCACAAGAGGCTGAGGCGAGATCCATTTCCGGCATGGTACGGCGACCAAAAATATGCGCTTCACGACCATGCATCAGCGAGATAACCACCACTTCCTGACAACTGGAAAGACCTTCAACTTTTAGTTTTAGAAAATCTCGTTGGCGGCTGGGTAACTGTTCTGCAGTCGTTAACCGTTCATGTTCAACGAGTTCGGCAATTTTGCTGCGAAGTTTGGGATTTTTAATATGCAGTAAACGCCAGGGTTGCATATAGCCAACAGAAGGGGCGAAGTGTGCCGCTTGAAATAAACGATCCATCAATCCTTCAGGCAATGGTTCCTGATTGAATTCTCTGATATCGCGGCGCGCCTGAATGGCTTCGTAAATGGCGTCAATTTTATCCTGCGGAAAACGGTGGTTCATAATGTGTTTATTTTTTGATGATGGATCAAGCGTACAAGTACAACACAGCAGGTTTTTACAGTCGATAAAAATGATGTTGAAGGGATCAGGAAGGGCGCTCGATTGAACGCCCTGTTGTGGAGATTATTTCGGTTGTAATTGTTCAATCAGATCCAGACGTGCGGCCCAAAGGTCTTTGATCATACCTGATTTCTTAGCGCCATCGTTTGATAGCAACATGATGCGATCCGCATTCGTATTGAAGTTTTCCCAATGCGGCAGATCCTGACCATTCGGATTTCCGGTTTTTGTGAAATTGACCCAATACTGATGTGTCAAAGCAGCAGCGGCTTCATCGTTTGCTGTGAGGGCATCTTCATAGCGTGCTTTCACCGTGTCAAATGCAAATGGAATGTCTGTCGCGTGAAACGCGCCAGGCCATTCTTTTTTGACCGAGTCAGCAACATATGCGAAGCGGTAAGCATACACAGGTTGGCCTTGTGCAGCAGCCTGACGTTCTACATAACGTGCAGGTTCCACCATGAGCGTATCACTCGCAATGGCCTGAGCTGCTTCTTGTGGATCGGTAATGCCAATCGACTTAAAGGTTTTTTCCGCATCTGCAAAATTAGATTTACCGAAAGGTTTCAGCGCTTCTTCCATCGAAGCTACTTTTGGCGGGAAACCAATCTCATAATCGGTTGTACCAACCATCAGCGGAATATTGATCCCGGTTCCTGCACCATAGAAGTCTTTAGGCTGGGCGGTTACAACTTTTCCATCAACCATCGGTCCGGAATAAGTTGGATCACTCATCGTTGCCATATTCAGACCGCTGACTATGTCTTCAGCAGGTAATGCCCGCAAAGCTGCTAGTGCTTTGGCATCAGTACCATGAATATTAAATTTAGCCGCGAATTTCAGGCCGGCATTTTCAGCAGAAGGTGCACCATTTGCATTGATAGTAGAAATTCTGAGACCACCGCCAATATCCGTTCTTCCACCACCGGATTGGATGATCGCTCGTTGGAATAAACCTTTAGCAAGAGGAGAGTTCATTAACGTATGAATAGAGAATCCACCTGCCGATTCACCGACTAACGTTACCTGCGACGGATCTCCTCCAAATGCCTGAATGTTAGATTGCACCCATTTCAGTGCGGCGATTTGATCCATAAAACCATAGTTACCTTTTAAACCGTCCGGATCTTCTTTCGTCAGCGCAGGGTGCGCAAAGAATCCAAACCGTCCAACGCGGTAATTAAAGCTTACGAAAATGACGTCTTGTTTGGCAAAGGCTGAACCATCATAAACGGCTGGCGAAGAACCACCGTTCACAAATCCACCTCCGTAAATCCAAACCATGACTGGCAGTTTTCTCAAGTCTGCATTCGCTGGCTTCCAGACATTCAGTACTAAGCAATCCTCTGCAGGGACTGTACCCAGTGGTGCGGCATCACTGGGGAAGGGGAGCTGCATGCAATCATGCCCATATTCGGTTGTTTGTTTGATACCGTCCCAAGATGAGACTGGCTGAGGTGCTTTCCAGCGCAAATCGCCAACAGGCGGTTTCGCAAAAGGGATTCCTTTGAA